>VBKX01000253.1 GCA_005879435.1 Deltaproteobacteria bacterium | reverse complement strand
GGCGGGACGGTTCAGCGCTTTGGCTTCGATACCGGTGCCGAACTGAATCACTTCTTCGAGCATCGCCGTCATCGTCCGGGCCACTTCTGGAGAAATGACTTCGTGGATCGCGGGATGCGCTTCTTCAAGCAAAGCGCCATCGTACGTGGCGACGCGGCGGATCATGTGCGGGTCGATGCGAATGCCGTCGTCGGGAAAAACAGTGAACGCGGAGACGTGTTCGAGAAGTCTCATGTCCGCGGCGCCGAGCGCGAGCGGAAGGTACGGCGGCAGCGGCGTGGAGATACCAAAGCGGCGCGCTTCGTCAACGACCGTGCTGATGCCAACTTTTTCGGCCAGTTTCACCGCGGGGACGTTGCGTGAGCCCGCAAGCGCGCGGCGCAACGTAATGTTGCCTTCGAATTTCTCGTCGTAGTTGCGCGGCGAATAGAGGTTGCCGCCGCTCATGGTGCTGAACGGTGCGTCCAGAATCGTATCGAACGGCGTAAATCCTTTTTCCAGCGCGTCTGCGTAAACGTAGACCTTGAATGAGCTGCCAACCTGGCGAACGGCCTGCGTCGCGCGATTGAACTTCGAATCTTCGAAGCTGTATCCGCCGACCATGGCTTTGATTTCACCGGTCGGATTGTCGATGGTAATCATGGCGGCTACCTGAATGGAAAACTGCGCGAGGTCACCGACTTTCAAGAGTTCGCTGGGCTTTCTTTTGCCGGTCCATACCATGTCTTGCGACGAAAGCAGCGCCCGATACTGGCCGATCTTGATCGTCGCGGATTTATCGTCAACGGCCACAACAAGCCCGGTGACATAACTTCCCTTTTCAATCGCATGGCGCCAATCGTCGTCTTCATAGGCGTCGAGTTTGCCGAGATTGTCCTTGATGAGGTTGGGCAAGCCGCCGCGCCATCCGTGACGGCGATCATACGAGTGAAGACCGTCTCGAATAGCCTGATTCGCCGCGCGCTGCATCTTTACGTTGAGCGTCGTGTATACGCGCAGACCTCGTTCGTGAACGGCCTCGGTGCCGTAAGTGGCTTCGAGGTACTTGCGAATGTCTTCAAAAAAATACGGCGCCAGGTCGTTGCGCGGATATTGAATATGCAAGCCGAGCGGCATCTTCTTGGCGTTGGCCGCGTCCGCGGAAGAAATTTTGCCTTCTTCTTCCATGCGGCGCAGAACCAGATTGCGGCGATTGAGCGCAGCCTCAGGATTGGCGATAGGGGAAAATTCGGTGACGGACTTGCCAAAATAGAACTGCGCTGCGGCCGCAAAACCATAGTTGCCATGCGCAAGATAAACCTGATTCGCGTACATGGTGAAGATTTGCGGTTTGGTGTAACGACGCTCGATCTGCAGGGCGAGCAACATTTCCTGGCTCTTGCGGCGAAATGTGCGGTCGCTGCGATCCAGGAACAGATTCCCGGCAAGCTGCATCGTGATGGTGCTTGCGCCGGCAGTGATGCGCCGATGAATCACATTGCGGACCATCGCTCCGGCGATGCGCGGAAAATCAATGCCCCAATGCTCTTCAAAGTGCTGATCTTCGATGGAAGTAACGGCGTTGAAGAGAATTTTCGGGCACTGCTCATACGTCATGAGAATGCGGCGCTGCAGAGCAAAGCTCCCGACGAGTTGCCCATCGTCTGCGTA
>VBKX01000252.1 GCA_005879435.1 Deltaproteobacteria bacterium | reverse complement strand
TCGCCACCTGGATCGCGACGTCAACAGCTTCACTCAACTGCATTCGACCGCGCATCAGACGTTGACGCAGCGTCTCCCCTTCGATCAGTTCACTGGCTATGTAATAAGTTGAATGATCTTCGCCGATCTCGTAAACGGTCAGGATATTTGGATGATTGAGCCCAACTACAGCGCGCGCTTCTTGTTGAAACCGCTTCAGGCGCTCGGCGTCGCCGGTGAAGCGTGTCGGCAGGAGTTTGAGCGCGGCCTTGCGGCCCGCGGTAACGTCGGTCGCCAATTTTCAATAATCCTCGTGGCAATGCCGACAGCTGGGATTTCAATGAAGCTGCCTGCCCGTTGATGCGAAGCGAGAAGTGCTTCTACTTTGCGGCGTAAAACGTCATCGCCTTCGCAGGCCGTGTCCAGGAATCGACCAACCTGGTCCGGCTCTTGATCCAGCGCGGCGTGAAAGATTTCCTCAATCGTTTGTAAGCGCGCCGGCGTCATATCGACCCCACTGCTCGATGGCAATCACGAGCTTACTTCATTGAGGTCGCGCTATGCAATTCATCGTGTAGCCACGCCTTGGCAAAGACCCAATCCCGTCGAACCGTCACGGTCGAGATCTTCATGACCTCAGCGATCTCGCCGTGATTGAGTCCACCAAAATATTTAAGCTCGACCACTCGGGCTTTTCTTGAGTCGAGCGTACCCAGCCTCTCCAGTGCTTCATGCAGATCGACAATTGCCTTTGATTGTTCCGGGGAAATAATCGCCGCTTCGTCCAATTCTACCTTGAGCGCGCCGCCGCCGCGCTTCTGGGCTCGAGAACTCTTGGCATAGTTAACCAGGATTTGACGCATTGCACGAGCGGCGACGGCGAAGAAATGGGCCCGGCTCTGCCAGTTTGGATTGGTTTGGTCGGCCAGACGCAGATAAGCCTCGTTGACCAACGCGGTAGTTTGCAGTGTGTGGTCGGGACGCTGCCCCTCCATGTAATGATGAGCGAGACGTCGGAGTTCTTCATAGACCAGCGGCGTTAACTCTGCGAGAGCGGAATCATCTCCGTGACTCCATTGCTGCAGGAGCTGGGTCACTCTGTGGGGAGAGACCGAAGATTCACCCATAAGCTCTTCTTGGCAGCCTATCACCCAGAGAAATTCTCTGCACGCGCAAGCTTTTCCGAAAAAACCTCAATTCAGATGATCACTTTGATCGGCCGTTCTTGTTTATAGGGATGGAAAGCAAAGTACGAATCCAAAAGAGAACAAAAAATCACAACTACACAGTTAAGAAATCCGGCTAATCGCCGGGGAAAAGCAAAGAAAGGAAAAACAATGAATCCGCTGACTCAGTTCAAAAAAATACCAATTCTGCCACTTCTCATCGCATTGACGCTCGTCGCCGTCGCCCCGGCTCTCGCAACGCCCCTGTCGGGCGTAACATCGGTAGCTATTGCTAATGGCACCTTCGCCGACATCGGCATCTTCACGAGGACGGACATCGATCCGAGCGTTGCGACCCACTTCTGGCAGGTAATCATCGACACAAAGGGAGCCTCGCACCTCTATGTCGTGCAGAACACGGTCGTCCCTGGCGGGACGTTCGGCTGGCACAGCCACCCCGGACCCAGCTTGGTGATCGTCAAGTCCGGCACTGCGACGGAATACGAGGGGAACGATCCGACTTGCACGCCCCACGTATACCAAGCCCCATCGACATTCGTCGATGCAGGCGAAGCCTCGGGGCACCTGGTACGAAACGAAAGCACTACTGACAACCTCGTAGTAATCGTCGTCAGGCTCATTCCGGAAGCTTTGGTCCCGACGCAGCGGATCGACAAGCCGAACCCAGGTTATTGCCCAAATATTAACTGAGCGAAGCTTTCGAAAAAATTGATTCGCGATTAAAATAGGCGCGCGCCAGTATCGGCGGGCGCCCCGAGGCGATTGAGAGCCTGCCTGCGCGAAGTCGTGCGGTTGCTTGCGTGGCCAGAGTGCCTCCTGCTATCATGTGGTATGCGCTTCCGCACGTACAAGAACACCGACTTGACTGTAAGCGAAGTCGGGTTTGGTCTTTGGACTATTTCCACCGGCTGGTGGGGGAATTTTACCGAAGGCGAAGCGATCGCGCTGATGCATAAGGCGTTCGATCTCGGTATCACCTTGTTCGACGCGGCCGATACTTACGGCAACGGCTTGAGCGAAGAGCTGATCGCCAAAGCGTTCCCTAAAAAGCGCGATGAAATCGCGATCGCGACCAAGGTCGGCTACGATTTCGTGCATCACGGCGAAGCGCGCGGTCGCGGTCAGCGCGAGATCCCGCAGGATTTTTCGCCGGAAGCGATCGAGCGCGCGACCGACG
>VBKX01000251.1 GCA_005879435.1 Deltaproteobacteria bacterium | reverse complement strand
CCCAACAAGAAAGAGACGAGTGGCAGGCCATCGGCTGGCGAAATAGTTTGAAGCGACGACTCGGAAAGCTCGGAAGTCATTTTTCCAAATCCGCCGGCGATCAAAAATCAAGCGAGAAAAGTGAAGAACAGTTCCCATTCACTTCACGTTGACACCCCGACCGGATTCGCCTGACAGCGCCCGGAAAAATAATCATTAATTTTGCATCGGTTCTGCGAACGTCGAGCAGACCCACGCGTCGGTTCGCCAATAACGATCCGGTCGTTCCAGGTGCGCGACCCCACCAGCGAGTTCCGCGCGCATTTTTGGAATCCAACCATGCCGGTCGACGTGGGCGCCGAAACTCTTAATCTACGCTGAGGCGGCAAGATTGATATACTAACTTTCCAGCGACCGAATCGCGGGCACCCGCCATGCCACAAATATCGCGAGAACGATGACGATGGCGCCCATCGTCGCCACCGTCGATGGCGCGCCAATGAAGTGGGCGGTGACGCCGGCGAGCATGTATAGACTCATGACGCGACCGCGCAGCTCGTCGGGAACGAGAAGCTGGAGAATGGTCGCTGTGTTGGCAAGGAAAAACATTTGAAACGCACCGGCAATCACCAATGTTGCCAGCGCCAGCGAAAAGGAACGTACCTGGGAAAAAAGAATCAGAAAAAAACCGAGGATGACGATGCTGCCCACCAGGAAGAGGCCCTGGCGTTTCAAGCGATTGGCCAGGGAGGCGAGCGTGAGCACGGCGATCAGCGCGCCGACGCCGGGCGCCGCCATCAACATCCCGAGACCGTCCGGGCCGACTCCCAAGACGTCCTTTTGGAAGACCGGCATCAAAGTCTGATAGGGCACGGCGAAAACGCGCGGTACATAGGCCAATATCATCAAAGCAAGCACTGCCGGAGTGGACCAGACGTAGGCGAATCCTTCCTTGAGATTGGCCATGGCTGAAGCGCGGCGCGCGTCAGGCGCGTTGTCGGGGATATGCATCAAGTAAATCATGATGAGCACGCCGACATAGGCGACGCTCTGCACAAAGAAATTTCCCGACGCGCCGAACAACGCGATCATAGCTCCGCCCAGCGCGGGGCCGGCGACCTTCATCAGATTGAATCCGCCGGAATTGAGGGCAATAGCGTTGACGAGGTCTTCTTTGGGCACCAGGCTGGGTATCATGCTCTGGCGCACCGGCTCGGTGAACGACCAGGCGACTCCGGTGATCAAGGTAAAGACGAAAATATGCGATACATGCAGGAAGGGTGACGCGACCAGAGTTCCCATGGCGATGGCGGTGATAATTAAAACCCATTGCGTGCGCAGCAGGAGCTTGCGCCGGTCCATGCGGTCGGCAGCGACGCCCGCCATCGGACCGGTGACTAAGAAGGGGATGGCGCGCAGGCCATTGAGGGCGCCGAGCAACATCGAGTTGCCGGTGAGGTCATATAACAGCCAGCCTAAGGTCACTTGCTGGACCCATTGGCCGGCGCTCATCATCAACGTGCCGGTCCACAGATATCGGTAATCCAGGTGCCGCAGGGAAGTAAAAGTCTTGAGGCGAAATCGTTGTGGGCTTGCCGCGATCGGCGCTTCGATTGGCTGAGAAAGTTCTTCGTCCAATGAATTTGTTTCCTGTGGCCGCGCTGACGTTGAATTATTTTATTACTATCAACATTCAATAGTGGTTGCCACTAAACTTGCAGTATCCTCAGCAGAAGATGTTTGTCCGTTGTTGTCAGTGTTGTTTTGGCTCGCGCGTTAAATGGCTCGCCGTAGGCCCATCTGTTGGCACACCCGGTGGGCTCTGGCCGCGGCGACTTGATTCCGCTTTACCTGGCGCAGGATATTTCAAAACCTTGATTTCGGGGAGTTCAATGCCGTCCAGCTATGCGAGTACGGGTTCTCTCGCGTTTGCAGGCGAGTAAAGGTGACGGTGCGCCGCGTCCTAAAACTTCAGGCGAGATTGGCTTCTCT
>VBKX01000254.1:11556-13212 GCA_005879435.1 Deltaproteobacteria bacterium | reverse complement strand
ATTCACGGCGCTTTGGGTCATGCCCAGCTGAACGCACATCTCGGCAAATCGAATGCCGATGGCTTTCGTGTTCAGGACCGGCACGCCCACTTCTCGTTCCAGGTCCTTAGGTGAAACAAGGGTTGGAACAACCGCCCCGCCGAGAGGAACGATGCAGCCCGCGCCGCTCTTCTTGATGGTGGCGCGCATGATTTCAACGGCACGTGCAAATATCTCGTCGATGCGCTTCTCCGCAGTTTCGTCGTAGAGACCGATCGCACTGATATCTTTGACAAACCCCTGCATCCCGTAGGTATGAACGATCTGCCAGGCGTAGGCGATGTGCTCTTCGAGGGGCGCGATGATCGCGATCGAGTTGGAAAGAATCGAGGCCACGTGAAGCGCCGTGCGAAACACGCCGATGACCGGGATGTGCACTGCCTGACGAGCCGCCTCCACGCCAGGGTCAAATGTGTTGCTCTGAACCACGGCGTCGTAACCGTTCTTCTCGGCCCAAACGATTTTTCGAATAATCGCCGGCGTTTGCAGCACGTGGTAAATTCCCGGCACTTCGTTGCGCGCGCCGAGATTCACAGAAAGCTTGGCACCCGGGTAATCGTCCGGAAAGCACAACTCGACTTGAGTGCCCGCGGAGGCGTAACTGTTTAGTTGGGCTTGGATCTTGGCATATCTTTCTTTCGCCTTGGGATTCTCCGGCAGATGAGTGAGAAACATAATCCGCATCTTTATTTCCCCTTCTTTGTAGGTCTTCAGGATTCACTGCGTTAACCGCGGAGGCGCGGAGGGCGCAGAGTAAAAGTTTCTTAATCAAAAACTATTCCGAACTCTGCGAACTCTGTGTCTCTGCGGTGAATTAAGGTTTACAACTAAACTGGAACAGCCTGTCACTTTTTTCACTTCGGGGGGCATCGCTCCAGCCACCAGCGGGCGATCTCATCCCGGCCGGCGAACCAAACCCTGGGAAACCCTTTTGCATATTCGATGAATCGCGCCACGGCCATCGCTCGGCCTGGACGCCCGGAGACGCGCGAATGCAACCCGATCGACAACATCTTGGGATGAGTGGCGCCTTCCTTGTAAAGCATGTCGAAGCTATCCTTTAAATAGCTGAAGAATTGCTCGCCATTGCTCCAAGCGCCGCGCCAGTATTTGCCGTCATTGCTGTCGAACGCATAGGGAACCACCAGCCAAGGTTTGCCTTTGACCTCTGTGTAGTAAGGGAGATCGTCGTTGATACCGTCGCAATCATACAGAAACCCTTCTTCCGCGAGAATCTCTCGCGTGTTGAGGCTAGGCCCGGATTTCGTAAACCAGCCCAGTGGCCTGCGACCTGTCATTTTCTCGATCAATTCCACGGCTCGGTGAATACTTTCCTTCTCGCTGTCACGGTCGAGATGCCATTGTTCCACCCAGCGCAACCCATGTCCGCAAACATCGTGGCCCCGAGCATTGATCTCACGGCCGAGGGGCGGATTTTGCTCCAAGGCCATGCCGCACGCGAAGAAGGTCGCTTTGACTTCGTACTCCTCGAACAGGCGCAATAGTCGCCAAACCCCGGCTCGCCCACCGTATTCCCACTGGGTTTCCGTCTGAAGACTGCGCGCCTCAGGCGGCTTGCGCGACGGGATTTCTCCGTTGGTCTCGTGTCTCTTGTCT
>VBKX01000254.1:1932-11402 GCA_005879435.1 Deltaproteobacteria bacterium | reverse complement strand
CACAACTGAGATTTTTTTATGTGAATCAGCCGGGGAATCTTCAGATCCCTCATCCTTATCTCACTTGCTCGCGTGCTAAATCCTGCGTCGCAAAAATCCGCATGAGATCTCTCACGTCATCGATGTCCTCGATCCGACTCAGCATCTCCAGAGAGCGGGAAAGGGTCGGCTCTTGGATTTCGCCCTGGCGTGCGCACGCGCGGTATTTTTCGGCGAGTCTTTCCCAGGTCAGCGGATTTTTTGGATGGCCGGGAGCGTAGGTCACCGTTTCTTCGAACACCGCCGCGCGGGTTCGCACCTGGACCGTCACGTCCCCTTCTCCAGGGATTTCTCGCTCTAGGTGCGCATCGATACTGCGGACTTTCTCCACGAGGCCGCGCATCTCCGGATCGTTGACGTGCTCAGGCGAAAAACACTCTTCGTCGATCGTTCTCAGTTTCAGCCCCGCGGCCAATAGGTATTCAAGACTGAATTTCGCTTCCAAGCTGGTGGTTGGCCGATGATGGATCAAGACGCGGAAAGTTTTGGGCGCGGCCGCACAGGTGATTTCGGTCACGTCGTCTGGAATCATGTTATGGCGTTCAGCGATCTTGATGATCGCATCGACGGCGCGTTGCGAGCTGTAGGGGCACGGATAGGCTTTGAATGCGATCCCAGGCTGCAAGAACCTAAAATGTTTGCCGAGCTTCTCGCTGGTCTCTTCCGCACTCAATGCACCGAAGAAGCCGCCTGCTTGATCGAAAATCTGTGGATTCGCGGTAAATCCCGCTGCCGCAAGTTGTGCCGCCATGATCCCGTTGCGCGCCGCGTTGCCCAGATGGAGGGGTTTCACCATAGTGCCAAAGTTCTGGCTCAACCCCGCCGTCAAAGAGGCGGCGATTCCGAGTCCAATCTGAATCTGCTCCGGCCCAAGGTGAAAAATTTTTCCTGCAGCAGCAGCGGCACCCAGCGAGCCGCATACTCCGGCGGGATGAAGGCCTATTCCCTGCGCCTCTTTTCCCATGCCTTTGGCGAGTAGCGCGCTGACTTCGACGCCGACGATATAAGCTTCGATCAGCTCTCTGCCACTACAGCCTTTGGCTTCGCCCGCGGCCAGTACGCAAGGGACCATCACCGCGCTCTGGTGGCCGAAATGATCGTAGTCGAGCGTATGCGCCGCAACTCCGTTGGCCAGCGCGGCATTTGCCGGCGAGGTACGAAAGTCGCGCTGCGCGATCACTGCACATGAGCCCTCGGCGCGCTCGATTCGAATCCAGCGCGCGGCGATTCGGGCGCTTTCCTCACGGCTGCCGGCCAGCATCACGCCAAAGGAGTCGAGAAAAGCTTCGCGCACTCGCGGCAGCAGTTCGGCCGGCGCAGTTCTTAGACTGAACGCCGCGGCAAAGCCGGCAACATCTTGGGTCATCGTCATAAGTCGGCGCCGTTCTTTCCTTTCAGTGCTCGAATTGCTTGATGAAGCCTTCGCGCACGATCTCATCGACCAGCGAGTTATCGATGAATTCGTCGGGCTTGGCATTCTTGGCGGCGGAGTTGGTCGAGGTCAGCAGCAAAGTTTTGATATTTTCCGCGTCCACTCGAGTCACGAGCGGCAACTTTACGGCGAGATACTTCTGGTACTCTGCCATCAGCTCATCGTCGCTGCTGCGAAAATAATTCTTGAGAGCCGCGCGGGCTTTGATCGGGTCCTTTTTGATGATGCTGATGGTCTCGATTTGCGCCTTGATGAACTGCGTCATGGCGCCGCGGCGTTCTTTGACTTTCTTTTCCAACGTAATGAGACCGGTATACCACCGCACATTGACGTCTTCAGGAAAGACGAGAGCCTTGAGCCCGCGTTTGCGAAAGGCCATGTAATTCTCGTAGGAAGCCAGCGCCGCGTCGTACTGGCGGCTCACGACGCCGGCCAGAGCCGACGGAGTATCTCCCGCCGAGAGAATCGTCGGCTGCTTGGCACCCTGATCCAGCCCGTATTTGGGAAAGAAGAACGCGCGCAGCATATGGGCATAGCCTCCTCCCAAACCCGGCACCGCGAACTTTCCGCCACGCAACTGTTCCATGCTGGCGACCTCAGGTCGAACCAATAAATGAGCGTCGCTCCAGTTGTTGAAGTTGGTCACGTACGAAACCGGCGTTCCCAGGAGCCGCGCGTTGATCAAAGCCGGGCCGGACGTGCTGATGACGTCCGCCTCGCCGCCCAAGAGCGCAGCCGTCGCAACGGTGCCGCTGCCGATCCGCACAATAGTCGCGTCGAGTCCGTATTTTGGATAGAGCCCGAAGCTCGCGGCCAGGACCGGGATCGCGTGCCGGGTGCCGGTGCCGCCGAGAATGCAGATAACCTTTTCCGCAGAAAATACATTTTGCGCAGAGAGACTCTGAACAAGAATAATCACGATCAGAGCCAGGCCACCCCGGTTGCATCTTTGGAGCGCAAAAATTTCTTTCGTACAACACTGAATCATTTTGCTTGCGGGTTGCTCCCCCCTTTCCCTCCGTCAACGATTTGAACGGCTTGAACGGTTTGAACGATTGGAACGATTTTTCTTAGAGTCCCATGCGATACAAGCGGTTGGCGTTTTCACGCCCGACCTTGCGCTTCACGTCAGCGCTCAGCCCGACGGCAATCCGCTCCAGCGTCTCCTGGGAATAAGGCCACGTCGTGTTGCCGTGGGGATAGTCGCTCGCCCACATGAAGTTGTCCGCACCGAAAACCGGCGTGGTCAGCATCCCCGGCCGATCGTCCTGGAAAGTGAACCAGGCATGGCGCTTCATGTAGTCCCCGGGCGACATCTTCAGCTTGACATCCGAACCATACGCGGTGGCGCGTCCATAGCGGTAGTTGGCTTGCTCGAACATAATCGCCACCCAGCCGACGTCGTATTCCGTACAAACCACCTTGAAGTTGGGATGGCGATCAAAAACTCCCGAAAACATCAGATGACTGAGGAAACCGGTCGCGGTCGCGATCCGCTGCGCGCCGAAGAAATCACCGGACCCTTCCGCGGTCAAACGCTGGAAGCCGAACCAACGCGGTTTGACCCCCTGCGCCGGCCCGCCGAGATGGATATGGACCACCATCCCGTTGTCCTCCGCCGCGTTCCACACCGGCTCATAAACCGGATCATAGTACCCGCCGTCTTTGATCGCGTACGGAATCTGCACTGCTTTGAATCCCAATCCGGCATATTCGTGGATATCTTGCGCCGCTTTTTCCGGGTCGAGAATCGAGATCAGCGCGACTCCGACCAAGCGCGTCGGGTCGTAGCTGCAAAACTCATGCAGCCAAGCGTTGTAAGAACGAAAGATCGCGCGCTGAAACGCGCCGTCTGTGAGACCGTAGAAAAATCTCCCGACGCTGGCGAATAATACTTCCGCCGCGACGCCGTCGGCGTCCTGATCCTTGATGCGCGCCGCGGGCTCCCAGGATGCAGGAAAATCTTCGTACTTAAAATTTTCATGAAAATGGATCCGCTCGTAGTGCGTGTCCATTTCCACGCTGCCGAGACCTCCGGGCTTGCTCACGACGTGTCCGATGGAATAGTTGGAGCAGGGGCTGGGAGGCAGCCCGTCCGTTATCACCCAGATACCTTTGAATCCCTCCGGATCTTTGACAACCTTCGGCGCTCTGTCACCGTATTCCTTTTGCACTCTTTCCCATGCCGCGGGGGGCTCATTGATATGACCGTCGGCGGAGATCAGCTTGAATTCGATCACCTTCTTCTCCTTGCTTCATGGCCGGTCGCTTTTTCCTTTCGTCTTCTCATTTCCGATACCTTCCGATAGAGCTTTTTTTGTGCGCCTGTCAAGCTCGGCACGTTCCCCCGAGAACCGGCGCGTTCGGTCAAAACGACTGACAATGTTGCCCCATCTCTAAAATGTTTGCCGCCAGCGCCACTCTTCGGTAGGATTGGCCCTGCTGCAAATATTAACGACGGGTAACTCCGTAGCGAGATAGGAACTACCGATGCGGCAAGCAAAATCATGGACGCGAGTTTTGGTTGTGATGACTTTGTTGTTTCCGACCGTGATCCACGGCGCGGAGATCGCGCAAAAGATCCGCATCGGTCTCCCCTCCCTCGCCCTCACCTACATGCCTTTTTACGTCGCCCAGGAGAAAGGCTTTCTCAAGAAAGTCGGCCTCGAAGCGGAATACATCCAAATGAATACGGGTATACAACCGCAGGCGCTCGTCAACGGCAATATCAATTTTTTCCCCTCGCTGTCGACCGGTATTTCCGCTGCGGTCGCCGGGCTGCCGCTGGTGGTCGTGCTCAATTTTTACAACATCACGCCGTGGATGCTCGTGACTCAGAAAGAAATCAACAAGCCGCAGGACCTGCTCGGCAAAAAGGTCGCCGTCTCGGGGATTCGCACCACGGGTCATCAACTGATGACGGCGTGGTTCAAAAAATTCGAAATCAATGAAAAGGAAGTCGGCTTCATTATGACCGGCGGCACTGCCGGAAGCTTCGCGACGCTCGCCAGCGGGCAGGTCGCCGGCGCCGTGCTGACGCCGCCCTACGACGACAAAGCGGTGACCAAGGGTTTCAAGAAATTCATGTTGATCGGCGACCTGCTCGACATACCGACGTCCGGTCTGATCGCTTCCCGCGCCGAGGTGACGAACAACCGTGACAGAGTGCAAAAGACCATCGCGGCGTTATTCGAAGCCATCGCTTGGATCCGCGCCAATCGACCGGACACCGCCAAGATGATCGCCGACAAATTCAACATCACACCAACGGAAGCCAATGGCACCTACGAGACCTTGCTCGGTATGTTCAACAAGGACGGCCGGCTGCCGGCGAAGGTCGCCCGTGGCTACTTGGACTTGCTGCGCCAAGAACGACCCTTGCCCACCGACCTCGACCCGCAGAAGTTCGTCGATTTTTCCATGCTGCCTGGAGGGAGATAACAAGTGACAAGCGCTCTCGTTAAATTTTCTCCATTCAGCAATTCGGCTTCTTAACGTGACGGCAGCGGCTCGACGCCGGAGAACTTTTTAAGCATGTCGACGACCTCGGGATCGCGGGGCATCTCGTGGATGATTTTCGTCAACTCGTCGGGCATGAGCGGCGAAGCGTCGTCGGTGACGAGCTTTCTGAAGTCGGCGCGAAATTCAGGGTCTTTAAAGACTTTGCGCATCGCCTCTTGCAGGATCTCCACGCGATCCTTGGGCGTAGCCGGCGGCAGCACGAATGGCGACGCCGCCGTTCTGAAACCGCGCCACATCGTCAAGAGTTTTCTTTCCTTTTCGGTTTTGGCGAAGGTCTCGATCTCCGGTAGCTGCGCCAGGCGCGGGTGCGACGGCTTGTCATCCTTCGGCACCGCCAGGATCGCGTGGAAATCCATGATCCCTTTGTCCACCCAGTCGCGATTGCGCGTCAGCACCGAGGTGACGTTGTTGGCGCGCGAATCGATCTCGCCGTTGCGCAGCGCGACGTCGGCTTCCAATGAACTGTAGCCGGTGACGAACTTCGGCGCCTTCAAGTCGAGAAAGTACGCGAACAAGCGCGCCGAGATGTACGCCACCGCGCCCACCTCCTGGGCGCCGAGGCGAAGGGCGGTGGCCGTTCGCAACTTGTCTAAAGAGCTGAGACCGAGCTCGCCGCGCGTGTAGATGACGTTGTGGTTCTCGCTCACCGGCGTGCCGAGATAGATGAACTTGTCGATATCATACATGACGCCGGTCTCTTTCATGACCTGCAGGCCGATCACAGAGCTGCTCAGCGCGCCGATCGTCAGACCGTCGGGTTTGGCGTTCTGAAATAGATGATTGGCCGCTCTGCGCCCGCCGCCACCCTCCATGAACTCGATGACGACGGTAGGGTTGCCGGGAATATGCTTGCGCAAGAACGGCATCAGGCTTTTCACCCGCAAGCCGGCGGTGCCGCCGGGATCGTTGTTGATGATCTTAATGGTCTTGCCCTGAAAGAAAGGCGCTTGAGAAAAACCCAGCGAAGGTGAAATGGTACAGCACAATAGCGTAACGATGAACCGCATCGGCATCAGACATTTCGCCCTCATTGGCATCTCCTGAGTCGCCCGTGCTCATCCATCTGATAACCCGCGTCAGACCTCGCCCTAATTGCCCAACTGAAAACGAAATCACCAAACCCACGGCGATCCCCTAATGCCAACCGGGCGAGAAGTTGTCGATTACTGCGGGCCGTAGGATGAACGGCCACCGGGATAATCCGAGTCAGGGTATCCCAAGCGACTCAATCCGCGTATTTCGCGACAAAATGGTCCCATGCGCGTTCGACGGAGGTCGGCTTAAAAGTACGTTTGGCGATCTTCTCGGCTTCGTCGCGCTCCATAAACATCGGCGTGCTGAGCCGCGTCGCTTCGGTTTGCAGTCGCGCCGACTCCTCTAAGAAAAGCGCCAAGAGCGAGCAGGACAACCACATTATACGGATGCGGTCAGGCTGGAGTTAGCGCACAGCCTCAAAAGCCAGGGCGCCCCAGCTGTTCGTTAACCACATGTCCTCGCCCAGTGAACGAGTCCTGTATTCCCAACTCGAAGGTCTTTCTCAAGGTGGCGGGATCATAAATAAACTGATGGCCCCACTCCCGCATGATTTTGTTGAAAACATAAGCGGGCATGACCGGCGTGTCGGGCCAGCCAAAAAGACGTCGATTCGCCTCGATAACTTTGCGCACCTCGACGCCCGTGCTGTCGTTTATCAATTGGAAAGCTTTCTCAAGGTTCGGCGTCACGATCCTGATCTTTCCTCCTGGCGCAAGCACTCTATGGCACTCTTTTAACATCTTAAGCCCGCCTTCCCACGGCAGATGCTCTATCAAATGCTCGGCGAAAACATAGTGAAATGATCCGCTTGGGAATGGATAATCGGAGGTAGCGTCGAGGTAGACTTCATTGGCCTTTGGCTCAATATCGGTATTGAGCCAGCCGTCGACGGAGTGTCCCCCGGCGCCGAGTTGCAACTTTCTGATCGAATGAGTTTCGAAATATTCACGGATGGTTCTCGGCTCCGTAAACCTCTGGTGGTAGAGTACGATTAAATCGTGGCGATACTCGTGAAATTTCGCCGCTGCGACCGCGGCAACGGCGAGGACCAGAAAAATCCGAAAGCGCGTGGTTTTATCCAATCCTGACAGTCTCATAGTACCCCGCTATCTTCGGCGCTTCGACGATGTCCAACGATGCGCCGTGACTCGATCGAAAACTAGATTGATAAGCAAGATGATCCCATACCTTTACGTCAACTTCGCGCGTGATGGCGGCCGGTAAAAAATGAAAGCTCAGAGCCGGCAAATTGACGAAGAAGCTGAGCATTTCGCCCGATAGCGCAATTCCTTGGTCAATCTCAATTTGTTAGCCGACACCGCGACCTATTGTACAAATCATTGATTCCAGCACCGAGTCTGATGCTCATGCCATAAAATAAAAGTTGCCGCAATCCTTCCGCACGAATTCAGTGATCATCCATGCTCTCCAAGTCTACCCTTTACATCGCGTCCTTCCTAAACTCCGTCCGCATCTCGGATTGCAGCCGCCCAAAGAGTATTCCTGCCAATCGATAAATTTTTGCGCTTCGGCCAGCGCCGATGTGCTTCCTGAATCTTTGCAAGGGTTTTCATTGGGCAGTGCTAACTTTGTTGAGCAATCCTTGCATAGCATACTTGGCTAAAGCCTGGTCTTTTTGCGCACCGAGAGTTAGACCCACGGGCTCCCATGCGGATGCATCTGGCCAGCATCGGCGTGCGTGAATTTGCCGGCTTTTAGATCAATGACGATGAGACAGCCAACGCTGGAAGGACAGCAGGTCTATTCCGTACCACTCATTGCCCATGCGCAATCGCTTTTGGCAGCGCTATAGCGATCGTCGATCATATTTTCGTTCCCCTTTTCCCCGCGCCGCGGAATGAGTCCTCCCCGCTTGACGGTTCGATTCCTGAATGGAGACTCTGCTGTTGGCTAGTGCTTACGGATGAACTCCAGAACGTTGCGGTTGAAAGCCTCGGGCTGCTCCCAGTTGATCGAGTGAGAGGCCTCGGGCAGCACGATGAATTCGGCGCCGGGGATATGGGCGAGTTGCCGGCGCATGACCCAGGGCGGCGCTTGCAGGTCCTGATCGCCGGGCATCAACAGCGTCGGCACGCGAATCGTTGCGAGCTTCGCGAACGTAATCGTCGTGCGTTGCGGCTGCGCCTTTGCGCCCTTCTGTTGCGAACTGTTGTGAATCTCCAGCCAGCGTTGCAGACCGTCGGGATTGGTCGCCATATACCCCATACTCACTTCGCGAAACTCCGGGGGCCACCCCCTAAACCCTGGAAGGGTAGTCTTCTCTCGAAGCTTGCTCAATTCTTCGTCGACGATGGCGCCGCCGCTGGCGGCAACGACCATGCTGCGCAGCCGCTCCGGATGCCAGAGAACGTAGTCGTAGGCGGCAAAGCCGCCGCCCGCGACGCCGACCAGATGAAATCGATCGATTTTCAGATATTCCATGAGCGCGTGCAGATCTTCCGCGATGGTGCCGGGCTGAGGACCGGTTTCCGGATTCGCTCTACTGCGTCCCCAGCCGCGGCGATCGAAGGCGACTACGCGATACCCTGCCGCGACGAAGCCCGGAATGTTGTACTGCCAGCCATCGGCATTGCCCGTATTCGCATGGAGCAGCACGAGCGGCACGCCGATACCGCCGCTGTCCGTGTACCAGAGGCGCACGCCCGGAAGATCCGCGTATCCGGCGAACGCCGCGCTCGGAGGCTGTGCCGCGGACGCCACAACCATGAACAACGATCCCGCGTGCAGGCCCAGGAGCGCTGCAGCGCTAAAACCAATATCCATCAGGTGCGTTCCATTCATCAGACTTCTCCAAGGCTTCAACCTCTCGGTGCCGGTCCACGTCTCACCGACTGGAGTCTCCCGCGGCTAACTCAGAAAACAGACTGGCCTGTACCCCGACCTTTTTGGGCAGACCGTATCGAATACCGTCGCGTGGTGTCAACTTGAAACCGGCTCAAATCGAAACGCGCGACTCGCAACCGGTCCTAGAAAGAAATCTTAAATGGGAGTTAGGGTCGCTGCGAATCGATTGCTTGTTGGTGCGTTTCAACTGCGACAGGCGGCGGATGATTTCCGCAACGCACGGCAGTCCGCGCCAGTCTCAATAGGCCGAAGCGCAACGTGGAGAGCAGATCGACGCTGCCGCCGATACTTGCATTACCTTGCGGCTGCGCTCACCGTAACGACGTCCACTGTCGGCGCTGCCGCGCGATCGTTGTCGAACGACAAATCGAAAGTCACGACGGTGTCATTCACCACAAACGTTAGCTCGCCCAAAAAATGACCCATCATGGTAAAACTGCCCAGTCGGACCAACCCTTCCGGCTCATGATCGACTCCACCGTCGGAACGCGCCGCCAAAACTTGGTTCGTTCGCCCGTCGTAGAAGCCAACGACCGTGCGCGTTTTGCCCCATACGCTCATCCCCGATCCTTTATGG
>VBKX01000254.1:0-1917 GCA_005879435.1 Deltaproteobacteria bacterium | reverse complement strand
CGACCAGCGTCGGTTCACGGAGCAGTGCCGGCAGAATTTCCTCGCGTGGGAGTTGTTTAAATTTACTGCCGTATATATCCGCCGGCACAGCCAGGTCGGCAGCATCGACATCCAGCGGGAAGAGATACTTTGCAGCGCCCGATTCCAACAGTTCTCTTAACTGGCGAATCGTTTCGCCGACGAACCGGCAAGGCGCTACGAACGGTCTACCTTGGTATGACGCGGCGAAGTCCTCTTTGCCCTGCAAACATGTCTGCGGCTCTAAGGGATGGCGCAGACGCGCGCCGAACTGTTGCTGATAACGATAGGCATCGGCCATTTCGTTGGCTGTAAAAAACCACCGATCATCTTTAGCAAAGGATTGTCCGAAGGAGGCCGCGAGAACGAAGGCTACGCTTACGAATGATCTGAGCTTAAACATAAACACCTCCACCAATCATTAACTCAGTCTGAATCCACTGAGCGTCGGTAAACCGGTTCAAAGACGATGAGTTAAAGTCTGCCACGGACCGTAAAGTGAAAAGCTATGCTATTGGCTAGAGCAAGCACTGTGCCGGACAAGGACAGTTAGCGCAGAAAATCCAAGTGGCGGTAAGCCAAAGCTTTTTTGCGGATGCAATTTCTTCCCGACCCATCGGGACATCACTGAACGAAACTTTTGGATACAGGGTGTATCTAAAAGTTTCGATTCTACCTGGCAAACGAGGATCCAATCCGGCGGGACAAGTAGTGGGACAAGCGAGCTGATAGAGACCAATTCGTTTCGTGATCCATGCGCGCTTTATGGTGGAATTTACCCGACCGCTGTCCCCCCTCGAGTGTTGTCGAATCGTGAAAGTCGCTTCGATGTCATTCTGAGCGTCAGCGAAGAATCTCGCATTTCTTCCACCTACGAAGCCGAGATCCTTCGGCCATCGCCTCAGGATGACACTGGGACATGGTCTTGTTGCGAGCTAAAATGAAGGTGGGGACGCGGTCTTCGTGCTGCGTAGTGCAGTACCTCTCTCACTTCTTTTCTTTATCCAGTTCCCGAACCACTTCAGTCGTCACGCTCCAATCGACGATGTCGCTGGGCTTGATGGTGCCGGCCTTTTGCTTGGTGCTGCGCAGCGTGGTGTCGATGAAATCCACCACCGCTTCGTCCGTCGTTCGTCCGGTATCGCGAAAGGATTTCACCATCTGCGCCACTGAGAGGCGCGCTTCCTTGTCGTTTAGATTCAAAAATTGCTTGACGAACGCTTCCGCTTCGGCGCGGTTGGCCGCGATGTAGCGGCGGATGCGCTCCAGACCGCGCACGATCGCCTTCACCTCGGCGCGATCTTGCTGCAATTTCTTCTTGCTCGTCGCCAGACCGGAAAACGGCATGTCGAAGATCTCCGATGAGTCGAAAAGACGATTATTGCCCTCCAACTCGGCTTTGATGTCGTAGGGCGGTCCGAGAATCGCGCTGTCGATGCTGCCCGCCGTGAGCGCGCTATACAGCGTGCGGCTGTCGCCGATCTGCAACAGCGTCACTTGTTTTTCCGGGTCGAGCCCGTGATGTTTGAGGATCGTCCGCGCGACCAGATCGTAGGCGCCGCCGAAGACGCTGATTCCGACGGTTTTGCCTTTGAGGTCGGCGACCTGTTTGAAGCGCGGCTGCGCGACCAGATACATCTGCGCTTTAAACATCGAGTAGATGCCGATCAGCGGCGCGCCGGCGATCGCCGCCCGCAGGGTGCCGCCCATGGCGGTGGAATAATCCACGTCGCCGCTCATCAGTCCTTTGGCGGCGATGCTGGTGGACATGTAGATCATCTTCACGTCGAGGTTCGCTTCCTTGAAAAATCCCTTTCGACTACCCCACGCGAAGGGCATCTCGGCGATGGTTCGCCCCGAGTAGCCGATGACCACGTCGCGGGCTTGCGTCGCGCTCGT
>VBKX01000248.1:1404-6553 GCA_005879435.1 Deltaproteobacteria bacterium | reverse complement strand
TGGTTCGAGCAGTTCAACATGGTTCAAGTGCTCGCCTGGATCATGCTATTCGTGGCGTTAATGCTGATCCTCGAACACGGCGTGATTGCGCGTGTCGAAGAAAGAGTTTTCGCCTGGCGACCGGTTCACGCGCTGTAGTTCAGAACAACATCTTTCATTTACTTGCCACGGCGGGGGTTGTTGGCGCGAAGTCGATCCATCTGGTGGCGGTAGGATTCCCGCAACTGAAAAGGGCAAGCGACAAACCGCATAGATCGAGGGAAAGAGTACATTGCGACGAGACCGCGCCAGGTGCTAGGCTTCGGGAAGAAAATAGGAAGGAGCATCGTTTATGCTTGAAACCGTCACTGTCGATATTCCCTACACCGTGGACACGGGCGAAAAACTCGTCAACGAGACGTTCGGCCCGAACAACATTCGCCGGAGCCGGACCGGAGCTGATGATCGGAAACGAATGACGGTCAATAACGGCCGGTTGCTCGCCGATCACTTATCGTTGGACGAAAATGGTTTCGTCTTTGTCGCGCACCAAACGAAGGTTGTCGACTTTTTTGACGGCGACCAGCTTAGGTCTGTCTACTATCCGGAAGTCGAGCAGCTGATCAAACAGATGTCGGGAGCATCGCGTGTGGCGATCTTCGATCACACGCTGCGCTCGGGCGACGAGTCCGAGCGGGAAGAGAAGCTCATCCGCGAGCCGGTGCTGTCGGCGCACAACGACTATACGGAGTGGTCCGGGCCTAACCGGGTGCGCGAGTTTCTTCCCGACGAGGCCGATGAGTTGCTCAAGCGCCGCTTCGCGATCATACAAGTATGGCGCGCGATCAATCAGCCGATCCAAGCCAATCCCCTCGCGCTGGCCGACGCCAAGAGCGTCGCGATGGAAGATCTTCTCGTGGCAGAGCGCCGTTATCCGCACCGGGTCGGTCAAACCTACCGTTTAAAATACAACCCCAATCACCGATGGTTCTATTTCCCGGAGATGCGCCGAGACGAAGCGCTTGTCTTTAAAGTCTTCGACTCGGAAAAAGACGGCCGCGCGCGCTTCACGCCACACACCTCGTTCGCCGATCCCAATTCTCCGCCGAACGCGCCGGCGCGGCAGAGCATTGAGGTGCGCGCGTTCGCGTTTTTTGCGTCTTGACTTAGACCGAATCGACCCCGTGAGCTTTTGCTTTCTTGAGCCGCATGACGGTACTCCTCGTCGTGGCACTAGAACAACAATCACATTGGATCAAGAACCGCGGCGTTTCGATGTAGCTAGAGCGGCTCGCAATGCGTCCCGCCCGGTTCAATTTCCGTGAAAATATTTGGTTAGTGGGACAACGAAAGTCCAATATTTTCAGACGTTGATAGGTTTTTTCTGTCTGTAATTTTTTACCTGCACCGGCAAGGCTCGATCGGTGGAAAAGTGCGAAAAGCGCTTTCAAGAGCAAAGTGCAGATCGTGGCGGTTTCATTGACATCAAGATTGGCGCGGTGGTAGGTGTCGCTGAAGAAAAATTTTCACGCTCGGAGGCTTGCTCATGGAGAACCTTTCGGATCTGTTTCGCACCGACCCTGACACGTTGAGTGGCCGGTACATGCGGAGTTTTTGGCATCCGGTCTATGTGGCGGAAGATCTGAAACCCGGTTGGGCGAAACCGCTCCGCATCATGAGCGAGAACTTCACACTCTATCGCGGCGAAACCGGAACGCCACACCTGGTCGCGTTTCGTTGCGCGCATCGAGGCATGCAGCTTTCGGCGGGGTGGATCGAGGGCGATCAAATTCGTTGTCGTTTTCACGGCTGGAAGTACGATGGCACGGGGCAATGCGTTAAGCGTATTAGGAGCTATCCGGTTCGCGAGTATCTGGGGCTCATTTTCGCATATTTGGGTGAGGGCGAGGCGCCGGACTTTCCGCGTTATCTTGATTTCGAAGAGGGCGGTGAACTCTGGGTCGAGACTTACACGCGCGCCTGCAGCTTCGTCAACAACATGGAGAACGACCCGGTGCATATTCCCTTCGCGCATCGCGAATCCGAGTTGTTTCACAACCGGCCCATCGAAATTCCCTCTAGCGTGCAAGCCGAAGAGAGCGACTGGGGCATTATCATCCGCTCTACGTTCGCCAACGGCTGGGTGCATATCAATCAACGCGGTTGGCCGAACATGACCTGCTTCAAATCGCCGCGCCAACAGCACCGCAGCCATCTCACCTGGCGAGTGCCGATCGACGACGACCATCATTGGAGCTTTCAAGTCGACTTGATGTATCCAACGGCCGATCTGGAACGGGCGAATCGCTACCGGCAGCGCCACGCGGCGCGCACCGGGAAATTGGGGCGATCCTACATCGAGTTGGGCGAAGCCGTGCTGCGCGGTGAGTTGCGAATTCAGGACATCGACGGAGGGGCCACTCTCCGAAAGAAAGAGCGAACGGCTAATCCGCGCCGACATTGGACTGCTTCTCTACAGAAGCATCTGGACCAGAGAGTTGGGAGCCCTTTCGCAAAACAAGCGAACCAAGAAATGGATTCGCACCGAAGCGATCAGGGCGAGCGAAGACGAATAGAGTCGAAACACGGTGTGTGAATGTGCCATGTGCTTTTCACCGAGGCTCCGGGAAATGTCGAGAGCCCTACTTGCTGTTAGGCTTCTATTGATTGGCTTGGAAAATGAACGGAGGTTTGGTCACTGAATCGACCCGCGTAGGCGCGAGTGGCTTACGCAGTAGCGCTCGCCAATGCGCGGCGGATTGATTTGAATTGCGAGAAACTACAAACTTGCTTCCAGTCATGTCTCCGGCGAATGTGCTAAAATTCTGCGTTTGTCATCTTGCTTCGAAACCAGCGAGTCTTCAGCCGCGGGCCGTGCCGGAATCAGGTCATCGTCCGTCTCGTCAGCCGTGGGGTTTACTGGCACCCTTGGATATTCGAAAAAACGGTATTATAAGGATATGGCGTTCTGTGGTTTGAGTCGGTCAAGCGAAGACAGAGATGTCATCAAAGACGGTTCTTGTTGTCGACGATTATTCCGACCTGCTCACGCTTCTCGGCAGCGCGCTTACACGACTTGGTTGGGATCCGTCTCTTGCCAACAGCGCCGCCGAAGCGTGGAAACAGATCGAGCAAAACTCGCCGCGGGTTATTCTTTTAGACATGTGGATGGAAGGCATGAACGGTTTCCAGTTCGCGAAGAAGCTAAAAAAGCACCCCGTTTATAGAAATATTCCGATCCTGGGCGCGAGTGGGTTCGCCATGTCCGAGGCCGACGAGACTTCTTTTCGAGCTTGTTGCGATGACTTCCTATCGAAACCGTTCGCGATTTCGAGCCTGCAGCAACACCTAACGGCTCTCCTATCGCAGGACACGCCTGAGACTGCAAAAACAAACAAGACCCAGCATTGACGCTTTGAGCCCCTCGAAAGTTGACCCTGCGACCACGACCGTCAAAGAAAAGCGATTAATTCGCGACACGGTCTCGCTGGATTGCACTTCGCCGACTTTAACTCATGTCTGATGCGCCGCTTAGCGCATACACGAGGACGAAGTCTCTCTCCGGCTCGATGCGACAATAGTAGCTCGTGAATATCCCCAACGACTGGATTAGTTTTCCAGGCCTCCCGCCAGTGTCTTCCATAAATGTCCTACCGACGCTCAGATAACCGGCACCGCCGCCCGGCCAGCCCGCGCGTATCTTCCGCCGTTTGTGTCACGCTGGATCGGCAAGTATGTTTCGCCATTGGTGTGATGCATTGCGCTGGTGTCGCCGCGGCTTGCCGCGGTTATTTCGGCACGCGCTGGTTTCGTTTGGTGCCAAGCTCGTCGAGGATCGACAAGTCAACGACCCTATTGGCGCTGATCGCCCCGAGCTTTCTATCCACGTAGGCGGACATGCGGATCAGATTTTTGACCGCGTCGTCCGGCGGATAAAGCGTCGCTTCAGCGTTGGCGTGCAGATATTGGTACGCGAAGTCGGCGACTTCGGTGTCGTCGGTATTCAACATTTGAATCAGCGGACGCATCGTGCCTTCCCGATTCTCGACGATGAAACGGGTCGCGTCGGCAAAGGCTTTGACGAACTTTTTTACTGTCGATCGCTGGCTCGCGAGGTAGGATCGTTTTACGCCGATCGGCGCATTCATAAACGGCGTTGGCTTTCCGCGCAGGACAAAAAAGCCGCGTTTCTTCATAATCGGCTCGAGCAGGGCGTCGGCGAGGGTGGCATCGATCCCGCCTCGCATCAAGGCGCTCACTCTTTCCTGGGAGCCGCCGCCCATTTGCAACAAAGTGAGATCCTTCACCGGATCCAGTCCGGCGTCCTGCAAAAGTACTTGAATGATCAGCCAGGGTTTGCTGCCGGCACGATTGACGCCGACTTTTTTCCCGCGCAGTTCGCGGATGTCAGAAAGTTTTTCTCGCGTCACCCAAACGTAGGGCACGAGATTGTCCCAACTGCCAAGGACGACAATGTCCGCGCCTTGTAGATGGCTGGGGAGCAGACCGGTAGGCGCGCCCGCCGCGACATGGACATCACCAGAAATCAGCGCCTGATAAGTTGTCGGCGCGCTGTTGATGCGGATCGGCTCGACGGTCAAACCCTCTTTCTGAAAAAATCCCCGGTCGTTGGCCACAAGCACGGGAAACGCCGCCGTCGGGAACAAGGGAATTGCGACGCGAATCTTTTCCTGCGCAGGCACGCTTCGGACCGCAAAGCCAAGAATCAGCGCGAATACCACCGAGGCAAGCGCGAACTTCATGGAAACCTCCCGCCCTACGCCTATGTCATTTCAGCGAGTCTTTTCAAGCCAAGTAGCGACACAATATTCCTGAGTCGGTTTCTTCGTCGCAGGCACGGCAAGTCACACGCTGCAATACGGAATCATTGTCGCAGTATTTTCATCGGACGTTGACAACTTGACGCGGCGGGCGATAGGGATGACGCATGGATCTCAAGCTGCAGGGCAAAAAGGCAATCGTCACCGGCGGCAGCCGTGGCATGGGCAAGGCAATAGCGCGCCAGTTGGCGCGGGAAGGTTGCGACGTTGCCATCGGAGCGCGGACCGAGGCGCCGCTGCACGAGGCGGCCGCGGAGATCGCTCAAGAAACCGGACGCAGGATCGAGCCGCTCGTCGTGGATACGTTGAACGGAGAATCGATCAACGTT
>VBKX01000248.1:0-1320 GCA_005879435.1 Deltaproteobacteria bacterium | reverse complement strand
GCGGCGGCGCCGTATATGAAGCAGAACGGTTGGGGCCGGATCATCAACTTAAGTGGCGGCGCGGGTCGCACGCCAGGGACCGCGATTAGCACGCCGGCGCGCAATATTGCTTGCGTCGCGCTGACGAAGTCATTGGCCAACACGCTCGGGCCCTTCGGGATCAACGTTAACGCTATCTACCCCGGCACGACCATTACGGAGGCCGTGCTGGAGCGCATGCGCGATCTGGCCGGGCGTCAGGGCAAATCGCTCGACGCCTATCTGGAGGAATTGCGCGAGCGAAGTCCGATCCGCCATCTGGTTACCGCGGAGGACATGGCCTACGTCGTGGTTTTTCTTTGCTCACCGCTGGCCGTCAGCGTCACCGGTGAGGCAATTTCGGTTTCCGGCGGCGTCAACGCGGATATGCACTACTAGCGCAGGCTGGGGCGCCAACTTTTACGATTCGAATTGGCTTTCGGAAGGTTATCCATTCTGTATGCCGGACCTGAGTCAGGACTCTTTCATCATCGCGCCAGCAGCTCCTTCAATCGTTCCACGAGCTGCGGCGATGAGTCCATCACCGAGTTTGCCAGCGCTGCCAATTTTTCTCCTCTAATGTGATCGAGCTCCCGTTTCTTCGATTCTTCCACGAGATCGGGTTCTTTGAGCGCTTGATCGTAAGCGTGCCGAAGTATCTCGAGCCGATCCGCGGCGAGGCCGGGAGGGGCAATTAGTCCGGCCTCCAGGCAAGAAATGGCAGAGACCACTCCAGCGCAGGAGAAAATTTGAGCCCTCGCCCAAAGACATATCGGCCGAAAACGTGGTACGGCTCATCAAAGAGTCTTTATGGCACGAATTTAACCCCCGCGAGCATCTCCCCGGGGAGGAGTGCTATATGTGCGCCCGATACACCTATTCCCCCGGAGAATTTCATGACCTTCGGATACCGTTAAACCTCGCCCTCGACATTGCCCAATTGAAGCAGCGGTTCAATATAGCAGGCCGGCACTATCTCTTTGAGTAGCTCTAGCCACTTCCCACCTAACTGAATGATTATGGATGTGACTCCGGTGATGTTTCCTCCAGGGCGTCCAAGGCTTGCAACAAGACTGTGGTAACCGCAACAATGAGGTCAACCTTTAGGCTAACCAGTTCGCCTGCAAGAATTGAGAGCTTGTCTCTATTCGATTCGGCATATCGTTATTCAACGGTAAAGTTCTGTTCCCTCAATATAGCCAAGGTCACGCAAACCTTGTCGGAATGCCTACTCGCGGGCCTCCGCGCCGAGCCGAGTGCCCGCGGTCAGATATCCGATCCGCGAGACTTTACCCGACCGTT
>VBKX01000249.1 GCA_005879435.1 Deltaproteobacteria bacterium | reverse complement strand
GCCCGATCACCTGCTGCTCACCGAAACCGATAACCCAGGCGCACTGAGATGGTTGAAGAAAAATAATGAGGTCGGAATGCCCACGGCGATCAAAGATGTCGTCAATGCGCTCGCCGAGTTGAGGCGGTCAACGGTCGAATCAATGGAATTGTTGGTGCACGCGAATTTCGTGCGGCTGGTCGCCAACGACCCGAAGCTGCAACAGTTACGCGCGAATTCATAACTCGAAACTAGACACGGTCGTTTACTGCCACAACTTTTTGAAGAACCCTTCTTTCTCCAATTCGTTGACAAAACGGTTGTCGAAGTAAGCGGTGATCGGCAGTTTCTTGCTCGCGGCTTCGTCGATGGATTTTTGACCGATCATCTGCTCCAAAAGCGCGGCGAACGCTTCAGGCTGCATAAATCCTTCTTTGCTCAGCGCTTCGACCGAGAATCGGTAACTTTCGTCCAATATTTTATCGTCATTGACCTTGGTGTACTTCGCCAGAACCTTTAATGTCTGTTCTTTGTCGACGTAAATCGTGCGGATACCTTCGAACGCGGCACGGACAAATCGCTTTGCCACATTGGGATTTTTGTCGATGAACGATCGCCGCGCGGCCACGCCGTTTTCGACGACGGGGATGTTCCACTCACGAAATTGTTTCACGCCGACTAACTCCCGGAAACCCTTATCGCGAAGCATCAGGCTTTGCGGCGGCGGCACCATGGCAGCCGCGACGGCACCGGACATCAGCGCCGCGGCGGATTCCGGCGTGCCACCCGATTGAATAATCGTGGCGCCAGTAACGCCGGCTTTCTGAAAAATATTCAGGGCGGCGATATGCGAGATCGAACCGAAGCGGCTGACGGCGACCTTTTGTCCCTTCAGCTGGGCGACCTCCTTGATCGACGCCTGGGCGTACATGGGAACGGTGAACGTCTTAACCACCGCGGCGATTTGGATCACGTCGCCGCCGCCGAGCACGTTGCTAACGATCGACGGCCCGGCCAAACCTGCGAAGTTAGCTTCCCCCGCTAGCATCGCCTGGACGATCGCCGATGATGCGCCTTCGTAGAACAAATCGACGTCGAGGCCGTTCCGTTCGAAATGTCCCGCGTCCTTGGCCATCCACCAGGGCAGACTATTCCACGAGATCGGCGAGTACGGGAACTTGATCTTGTCCGGCGCCGAGCCCGCCCGCGCCTCGTTGAGCGCGATCAGCGACAAAATCAGGCAACCGGCAAATGCAGCAAGCCTGCACATAAAACCTCCGATTCAATGGGCAGCAATCTATCGCAGCCTCGTATCAAGTCAATAAAATCTTTCCTTGAGAAGAAGGCTGGCTAGTCGTGCGGCTGGCATCTTTGCGGCTTTTTTGCCACAAACGAACGAGAGACCAACGCCGAGGAGGTAGCCGTCATGCCCGTTCACGCTGGGGAGTTATTCGTCGCTCGACTCTTGGATATCGGAGTCAACGCCTTGCAGGGGCTGATCAGGATTGCGCTGATCGTTGCCGTTGCCTACGCCATCATGAAATTGATGCGTGCGGCATTTAACCGCCTCGAAACATGGTTGATCCGCGCCACGGAAAGGACCGAATCAGCTACTGGCGCCGCGTCCAAGCGCATCAAGACTCTGGCGGGCGTGCTTTGGACCATCAGCTGCGGCATGTTGTGGTTCGTCGTTGCCCTCACGAGTCTCAGCCAGATCGGCGTCAACATCGGCCCGATCCTGGCCGGCGCGGGCGTCGTCGGCCTGGCCGTTGGTTTTGGCGCGCAACACTTGGTGCGCGATTTGGTGAGCGGCTTTTTTCTCATACTGGAAAATCAGATCCGCGTCGGCGACGTGGCCATCATCAACGGCACGGGCGGTGTCGTGGAATCCGTCACCTTTCGCACCGTCGTACTGCGCGATCAAGCCGGCGTGGTGTACGTCTTTCCCAATGGCACGATCAACACGCTGGCCAACGCGACCTTGGATTGGTCCGCCTATGTGATCGACGTCACGCTTCCCTTCAAAGTCGACACCGATCGAGTCGTCGATATCATGCGACGGATCGGCAATGAGATGCAGGCGGAGCCCGAATTCGGTCGCTTGATGCTTGAGCCCATAGAAGTATTCGGTGTGGAAAATTTTACCGACGCCACGGTGACGATCAAGGCCCGTTTCAAGACCCAACCGGCGCAACAACATCGCGTCGGCCGCGAGTTTCGCCGCCGCTTGAAGTACGCGTTACAGTCGGCCGGGATCGAATTTCCTCCGCCTCCAGTTGTAGCGATTCCGGCCACGGCACCTATGACTTCACCACGGTCATGAGACATCGCATGTGAGGGAAACGAGAGCACCCTCTGAGCGATGTGGGTCGCTCCGGCTCTTTTTATTTCCCTGAAACGGTGTACATTGATGCGATCTTTTGCTCGAGAAGAAATCGGGCCTATTGTCGTCGTGAGTTTGATCTCCGCGCTGCGTCTTTTGGGCATCTTCCTCATGCTGCCGATCTTCAGCGCTTACGCGGTTAATTATCCCGGAGCGTCGGCAGCGCTTGCCGGCGTCGCTTTCGGCATCTACGCGCTGACGCAATGCATCTTTCAAATCCCTCTCGGATGGGCGAGTGACCGGTGGGGACGTAAACCTGTGCTGATTTTCGGGCTCGCGCTTTTCGCCATCGGCAGCATCGGCTGCGCCTGGGCCAAGGACATTCACGGCTTGATCCTGGCGCGCGCACTACAAGGAACCGGCGCGGTCGGCTCGGTCGCCTTCGCCGCGCTGGCCGATTTGACTCGGCCGAGCGTTCGCACCCAGGCGTATACGATCACGGGGATC
>VBKX01000250.1 GCA_005879435.1 Deltaproteobacteria bacterium | reverse complement strand
TACACCATAGACAGCAGAATCGTGTTGCGGAACAGGCATCAGACTACCAGCTCGCTAGTGCAGCGATGGCGATACTTTGCCAAGATTCTCAGCCTTAATAAACCGAGAGGGAGGCCGCGGAAGCTCTCCCTCTCGTCACAGGATCACAGCCGGTTATCCACCGGCGCAGAAGCCTTGTGCCTCTTAATCCATTTGATCTTATTTGAACGGCGCGCACGGCGCCGGCGTCACGATCATATTTTCTTGCATGACCAGAAATTCGCGCGTCGCCGGCGGCCAACCTTCTACGGTCTTGCTCGCTTCGGCGCGCAGACGCTCGCGTTCACCGGCGTCCTTGTAAGCCCAAACGTGAATGTATTGGTTGAGCGGACCCACGGTGGTTTGTCCGGCGAACACCAACGGTGAAATCTTCGTACGCGCTGGGATCACTTTGCCAAACCGTTCCAGCACCGTCGGCATTGTGCCCGGCTGATACGTGTAGGTGCGAAATTCGTAAACGTCTCCCAGCTTACGCTCGGGCAGCGGCGGCGAAAAAGGCGCCGGTTGTATGAACTTGTTTTCTTGGGTGACGATAAACTCCTGCGTCTTCGGCGGCCACTTGCCGGTTTTTCGCGCCTCGCTGCCGATGCGCTCGCGATCTTCGAAGCTTCGAAAACTGTAGCCGCGCCGTCAGGCCTTCGGCAAAGCGTTCCACGAAGTTATGGGTCATGCCGGGTTTCAATAGGTAAGTTCTCATCTCAAGAATCATCGCGCGCCTCCTTGATTAAGTTTCTTATCCTTTCCCACAAACCTACGAGCAAATGCAATAGCAAATGGGCCTAATGTCCCTCAGAGAGCAGGAAACTGCCATACTCCGTCGACAATTTCACGATCGCAAAACTTTGATGACGCGCTGTTTGCCCAGGGAGGCCAATTCCGTCTATTCGCCGCACGCCAGCAACAAGGTGTGGAAAGTGATCTAACGCTCCGCAGGAGCAATTGTCAATGAAACTGTACGCCTTGTCAGCGTTGGCAGCATGTCAAACATTCTTTACTTGGATTCCGGCTAGGAATTCCCACGAGCTACTTAGTCTACACTTCTCTACCTGGTACGGTCGTTGCGGAGAGACGCTATGCACGGCGCGAATGAAGGGCGCACCGTCTTGCTATCGATATACAGGGATCGAAATGGAAAACACAAGTCCGAATGAGCGGTTGACGCCGGGACAAAGCCAAACACCAGCTATCTATCCGCCTATCGCAATCGTCCGCCAGGGACCTGAGATTTCCGGCGACTTGATCGACAACCAACAACCACGCGCAACGCCGCCGCAAGGCGAGAAGGTGAAGCGCAAGTACTATATCCCGGTCAAAGCTAAATTTCTAATCTCGACGACGCTTTCTTGCGTCTGGCTTTACGCCTCATGGTTGTTGGCGCAAAACTGGCTTGCCGAGCTCGCCCACGTAACCGGATACTTTCCGGCTGTACTGATTATTTTCTTCGTCGCTTTACTGCCGGGGTTCTTGAACGTTCACATCATTTCCAGTGTCGTATTGGATCGTCCTCCAAACCTTCGACTCGATTTGAATTTTCCTAAAATCAGCCTTCTCGTCGCCGCCTACAACGAGGAGGAAAACATCGCCGAGACGATCCGCGGCATCAAAAATCAGGACTATCCAGGCAAGATCGAGATCATCGTCGTCGACGACGGATCGACGGACAACACGGTTAAGCTTCTCCGTTCCTATAACTTATCGAATTTGAAAATCGTCCAGGCGAACCACGGCGGCAAGGCCCGCGCCCTGAACAAAGGGCTCAAACATGTCACCCAGGATATCGTTGTCTGTATCGACGCCGATACTTTCCTTCACCCGCAGGCATTGCGACGCATCATCGCGCGCTTCTTGACCGATCCGGCCGATACTGCCGCGGTTGCCGGCTGTGTGCTGGTGAAAAATTCTCGCTCGACGTTCATGACCCGGCTGCAAGAATGGGATTATTTCACCGGCATCGCATCCGCCAAAAGACAGCAGTCGCTCTACCAGGGAACACTCGTGGCGCAGGGAGCGTTCAGCGCGTTCCGAACCAAGCTCGTCAGGGCTCATCACGGATGGCCTTCAGTTATCGGCGAGGACATCGTTCTTACCTGGTCGCTCATCAGCAGTGGCTGGCGCATCGGCTTTGAACCCACGGCGATAGGTTTCACGACTGCGCCGCTAACATTCAAGGGTTTTTATCGCCAACGCAAGCGCTGGGCGCGCGGGATGATCGAAGGATTGAAACAGCATGGGCATCTCGTCTGGAAAAGCTCGCGGCTCTCGGCATTTTTCGTCGGCATCGATTTCATCATTCCGTTTATCGATCTTTTTTATGCCTTTGTTTTTTTGCCGGGCGTCGTCTTGGCGCTCTTTGGACATTATTACATTGCCGGGCCGCAGACCTTGCTTGTGCTTCTGATGGCGTTCTTGATCGTGCTGATCATGTTCAAAAAGCAGAAGGCGGTATTCAACCATCTCGGCTTAAAAGTCCGTCAGAACACGTTTGGACTTATCGTCTACATGCTAGTCTATCAAGCGTTGATGTCGCCGATTTGCGTAATCGGCTACGGCCAGGAATTGTTGGGAATGACGAAAAGATGGTAAACGGCTTCAAGAATATGGAACTCCGTCCGGTGATCACACGAAGCTTCATTCTCGATTGACTAGCTTGGCGGTCTGACGATCCCCGACCTTTCCCTCGTCATTGAACATCAAACAAGCCCCCTATCACCTCCGTGATACAAGCCCGCCGCAAATTTTCTAGGCGATATAACTCAGTTCTGTTATAATTACGTTCGCGAGAGTTATCGGAGAATTCGTCTCAACAAAATGCGGGGCGCATGACTTTAGCATCGATCCTCGTCGTCGGATTTCTGACGTTGTTTCCAACACTCACCCTGGCTCAATCAGTTGATGAGCTGCAAAAAGCGATTAGTTCGACTGCCGACCGAGCCGCACAGGCCAAGTTATATAAGCGGCTCGGTGATACTCTCGTGGAGCAAGACAATCTCGAACAAGCAGCCGACGCGTTCTCTAAAGCGCTGGCGGCCGGTCGAGAGAGTTTTTCGGCAAATGAACGGGTGCAAATGGCCGTTTACCTCTCTTGGGCCGATCGACTGCAGGAGTCAAAGGAAGAACTAAACCGCCTTCTTGCCCAGGATCCAAAAAATGTTCCGGCCCGTACGCATCTAGCTCGCGTGCTGTCGTGGTCTGGCGAGCTTGGCACGGCGATCACGCAAGCCGACATTGTGTTGCAGAGCGCGCCCAATCATAAAGATGCCCTGTTAGTTAAAGCCGATGCGCTGCAATGGCAAGGCCGCTATGTTGATGCAGTACCGATCTATCAAGATTTAATCGCTCGGGACGGCGATTTCGACGCGCGAGCCGGGTTAGCCCGATCGATGTTGGCAGTTGGCAATCGCGCGGCCGCGCTGGAAAATCTTGGTTTACTAAAACCGGCCAACGCGCGGCAGAAGCGCGAGTTGGCGAAATTAACCGCAGCAATCAACCAAGAAACCCGGCCTGCGATCGAGGCGCGCTACAATCATTACCACGATTCGGACCGCAATAATTTGAATCGCTATTCGCTTGCCGGCGATTTTTGGGTCGAAAATCAAAAATACGGGCTGAGCTTTCGCCACACTGACGCCGACGACCCCCACAGGAATAATCGGGCGGAAGAAATGCTTTTAAAGATTTATTCTCGGCTGACAGATTTGGTTGGTGCAGGGGCCGGCATCGGGTTCACCCAGGCTGACGATCGCCATACGTCGAATTTTCCCACCGGGCACGTTCGGGTCGACACCAAACTTTTCGGTGGCAGCGCCGGTGCAAACCTGACACGCGAAACGCTCACCGATACCGCCGAATTGATCGAGAATCGGATCCGCATGACGAACGTGGGGCTCTATCTCTCG
>VBKX01000259.1:1089-18813 GCA_005879435.1 Deltaproteobacteria bacterium | reverse complement strand
GCCTACGCCATGGGGGGCGTGGCCGGTCACGCCGGGCTGTTTTCTTCGGCCCGCGATGTGCATGCTTTTTTGCTGCGGATGAGCCTGTGTCTCCAAGGGAAAGACACGTTCTTGCCGAAATCGCTGGTGCAAGAATTTCTCGATCGGGACGCGTCGCTGGGTGATTCGACCTTCGCGTTGGGTTGGGATACTCCGTCCGCAGGCAAGTCTGCCAGCGGCAGTCTATTTTCGCCGCACTCGGTCGGGCATTTGGGATTCACGGGTTGTTCGATTTGGTGGGACCTGGAGAAAACTTGTCATGTCGTGCTGTTGACCAATCGGGTTCACCCATCGAGGAAGAATGACAAGATCAAAGACTTCCGGCCACACATCCACGATCAGATCATGAAGGCGCTTTTCTCATGAATGATCTTCCACCATCGGGATGCCATATTCACTTGATCGCGGCATGCGGCGTTGGCATGGCGTCTCTTGCCGGTCTGTTGCAAGCGCGCGGATACCGCGTAACGGGCTCCGATCAAAACATTTACCCACCGATGAGCACGTATCTGACAGAAATTGGTATCGATGTGCTTGCAGGTTATCAACCGGAGCATCTGTCGCCCCGCCCCGATTTGGTCGTCGTGGGCAACGCGGTATCGCGCAGTAACCCCGAAGCTCAAGAGGTGCTCAATCAGAATATACCTTACATTTCTTTTCCGCAGGCGTTGGGCCAGTTTCTCATCGGCTCTAGAATGTCCGTCGCCGTCGCCGGCACTCACGGGAAGACGACGACGACAGCGTTGGCGGCTTGGGTCTTGACCTGTGCCGGACTAGATCCCGGATTTTTCATCGGCGGCGTGCCGCTCAATTTTGGCAACGGATGGAGAGTCGGCGAGGGCAATCACGTCGTCATCGAAGGAGATGAGTACGACACAGCCTTTTTTGACAAAGGACCGAAGTTCCTCCACTACCGGCCGCGCCATGTTATTTTTACCGGCGTCGAGTTCGACCATGCAGATATCTACCAAGATCTCGAACACGTGAAGACAGCCTTCACGCGCTTGATGGACATTATCCCCCGCGACGGTTCGCTGGTCTTGTGCGCTGATTATCCAGCGGCGCTGGAAATCTCCACCGGTGTGCGCTGTCCACGCATCACCTATGGTCATCGTAGCGACGCCGATTGGACGGCGAGCAATGTGCAATTTCACGAAGGCCGTACTTTTTTCGATGCTTGTTATCGCGGCAAATCCGAGAGCCGCATTGAAGTCACCTTGATCGGTCGGCACAACGTCATGAATGCGTTGGCCGTTTACGCGATGGGCCGGGCCCTGGACATCGAGCGCGACAAATTGGTCGAAGGTTTTCCCACCTTCAGGGGCGTCAAACGTCGCCAAGAGATTCGGGGCGAGCGGCGCGGCGTATTGGTGATCGACGACTTCGCGCACCATCCCACCGCCGTGCGTGAAACCATTGACGCCGTCAGAGCGGCCTATCGAGGGCGGAGGCTGTGGGCGATTTTCGAGCCACGCAGCCATACCAGTAAAAGGAGTATCTTTGAAAAAGAGTTTGCCGACGCCTTGGCCCAGGCGGACAGGATCGTCATCGCGGACGTCTATCAGCCTGAGAAGATTTCCAAAGACCAGCTGCTATCCGTCGAAAACGTGGTGAGTCAGATCAACGGGTTCGATAGGGAGCCACGAGCTCGTGTCATTGGCGATGCTGTTGAAATCGCCGCCTGCGTCGCCCGAGAGGCTTATCCAGGCGATGTGGTACTAGTAATGTCCAACGGGGGTTTTGACGCGGTTCAAGATAAAATCTTGCAGGCGCTAGCGGGATAAATAGAGACGCGCGCACTCCTGGCTGCAAAAATACTTTCCTGACACAACCACGGCATCCGATTTCGGCACGTAACTCTGACATTGCGGATCAAGTACCATTTCTTCACCCTGGTCGTTGGACTTGCGTGACTTGGGTGATTTTGTTTTTCCCGCTTGCACAATGGTTTTCACCACGGAAACGAGGATGTAACAAATCAGAAAAATGAGCACTAGACGGAGCAGCAACAATTGGCTCCTGCCGATGGCGGCGCATCGACTCAGGCGTGATACAAATGGATTTTCTTGTCGTCCTTTACATTGATCAACAGCTCGGAAATGGTCACGCCGAGCTCTGGATGGATGACCTGTGGGGCAATTTCGCTTAGCGGGATCAGCACAAATTTACGGGTCGGCATTTCCGGGTGAGGAATTTTGAGATTCTTCTTTTTTAACACGGCCGAGTCGTAGAGAAGAATGTCCAAATCGATAATGCGGGCCCCCCAGCGCTTCTTGACTTTTTTGCGACCCATGGCACGTTCGATGTTTTTAAATTTCTTGAGCAACATATCGGGCTTGAATTTCGTCTCGATCTCAACCGCGCCGTTGACGTACCAATCTTTCGACTCACCCAATGGCTCGCTCTCGTAAAGGGATGACTCCTTGAGTACTTTGGTGTCGGGCAACTTGGCGAGGCGATCCACTGCTTCCAAGAAGTTTTCCTTTTTGTTGCCCACGTTGGGTGCCGCTTCGGGAAGGGAGGTTTACAGTTTGACCCGTCGAATCCTTTCCGCAACCTCTCGGAGTCGCTCCTTGTCAACGCAGACGGTAAAGCGAACATAACCTTCGCCTGCTTCGCCGAAACCATTGCCCGGCGTGGTCACTACCCCCGCCTCGTCGAGCAGTTTGGCCGTAAAATCCGCCGACGAGAGTCCCCTGGGGCAGGAAACCCAAACGTAAAAAGTCGCGCGCGGCTTATCACACTGCAGACCCACGGCGCGCAAACCGTCCACCAAAATATCGCGCCGCTCCTGGTAAATGTTACGCGAGGGCTCGACGATTTGATCGCCTAATCGCAGCGCTTCGCTACCGGCTTCCTGGATCGCTTGAAAAATGCCCGAATCCAAGTTGGACTTGGCTTGCGCCAAGCCGCCGACCAATTCGGGATTGCCCACAGCCATCCCAATGCGCCAGCCGGTCATGTTGAATGTTTTCGATAACGAATGAAACTCAATCCCGACTTCCCGTCCGCCTTCAACTTCGAGAAAACTCATCGGCCGGTAACCGTCGTAACCCATTTCCGTGTACGCAGCGTCATTGCAGACGATGACGTTATACCGTTTGGCAAACTCAACCACGCGCTCGAAAAAGGTTTTGTCGGCGACCGCCGCCGTGGGATTGTTTGGGTAATTGATCCAAAGCAGCTTCGCCTGTTTGGCAATGTCTGGCGGGATGGCGTCCAAGTCAGGTAAAAAGTGATTTTCTCTTTTTAAGGGTAGAAAAAAGTTTTTGCCGCCGCTGAACGACGTGCCGATATGATAGACCGGATAACAGGGACTCGCGACCAAAACTACATCGCCCGGGTCGACGAACGCCACCGCCATATTGCCGATGCCTTCCTTTGAACCGATCAAAGACACGACTTCAGTGCCGGGATCCAATTTGACGTTGAAGCGGCTCTTGTACCAATTGGCGACTGCTTCGCGAAATTCCAACATACCGGAACTGTTTGGGTAACGGTGGTTGGCGGGTTTGCTGGCGCCTTCCAAAAGTTTCTCGACGACGACGGATGGGGTGGGAATATCCGGATCGCCGATTCCGAGATCAATTAGGTCCACTCCCTGAGATAACGCTTGACGTTTTCGCCGGTCGATTTCGGCGAACAAATAGGGCGGCAACTCATTGATTCTTCTTGCTTTTTTAATGGTTAGAGGCAACTGGTTGATTCCTCCGTGTTAAAATCGCAAACGGTTTTACCTGTTTTTTTGCGTTTTGACAACCGTCTTTAAAAACCTCATTCTAGAAATTGGTGTCGTTCCTCAACGCCAACCTATGGAAATTGTCATTGACGGCTATAATTTAATCGGCAGCGAACATGGACTGCATGGCGCGCTCGAACACAAACGCAATTGGCTAGTGCAGCAGCTTGCGCAATATCAGAAGATCAAGCGATTTGGCGTGACGGTTGTATTCGATGGCTGGCGCTCAGGGCAAACCCGTGAGGTTGCCGAAAAATCTGACGGTATCTCGGTGATCTACTCGCGCCTGGGAGAAAAGGCCGACTCAGTCATCGTACGTATGGCCCGCGAAAAATCCGCCGGTGCCGTGGTCGTATCGTCAGACCGCGAGATTCGCAATGCCGTGGAGCGATCGGGAGCGGTGGCGGTTTCGGCGAATGAATTTAACCAGATTCTTCACGCTTTGAATGAGCGAGACCGCGATGAGGACGATGAGCTCCGGGACTCTCGAACGGCAAAAAGAGGCAATCCGCGCCGCCTATCGAAGGCCGAGCACCGACGTAGCGAAAAGTTGAAGAAGTTGAAACTTTGAATGGGTCGTGGTCGCGATTCCGCGCGCTATTTAGTGCCAAAACAAAGAGGCGCATCCTATCTGGCTGCGCAGTTTCACGCGCACAAATTCGGACGCCGCAACTCGGCTGCGACGGATCCTTATATTCCTAATGGAGGGCCGCTGCTATCTGGTTCGGCTCGGTGATTGAAAAAATCAGTTGGTTTGTGCCTTCTCAGTCCTAGTCAGTAGGCCATTATTGAAAATCAACACGGATCCATCTGGATAAAACCAATGCTCCTCGGCGACCTTGGTCAGTCCGCGCAACTTCGTAACCCGCCTAGGCGCGCCGAGCACCCGTTTCACCTCTGCGGTGTTCAAGCCCGGCGTTGGTTGTTTTTTGATCGCTGCTTCTTTCACGGCCGGCGACCATGGCTGTGATTTTATCCAATCGACTCTTTTTGTTTCTTCGCTCGTTTGTTCATCCAAGTGTCTTTTTTCGTCTGCCAGAGGGTCCGTGCTGAGAATCGTCTCGTTGAATTCCTCGAGAAATGCTTCGGGTCGAATATAGCCGACCTTTCCCGTGTCAAACTTCACCTTATAGTACGGGTCCTTGTTCGCGCGTCCGGCGAGATCGGTAATTTCAAACGATTCGTTCCGGCCGGGGTTAAACGTAGCGGCGTTCGCCGCGGGCGCGCTGAGAAAGGTCGGTGACTTTGCACTCTGTGGGTTAATCCAAAAAATTTTACCGACGCGCGATGCCAGCGCATCGAGTTGCTTGTCCGTATATTGGCTGGAAGACGTCACCGTTGCATTGGCGGTCAAGAGAACCATCCAAACGATTACGATCGAGCAAATCGCCTTACCCCAATCGATTTTTTTATTTGTCCGATACGGATGTTCAAGTTGCATGCGAACGTTTCAACAACCTGTTTCTCGAAGGATAACTTAACACTTACGATCCGATACGCAATAATCTTTAGACGCACGAGTGGCGCGATTATGAGTCGGTTCAAAGTCAGCTATGGCAACGGGGATGGCCGGAAGAAAGCCCGTCGAATAAAAAAGGGGTCGATCAGACCCCCTGTTTATTGGTTGCGGGGCCGGGATTTGAACCCGGGACCTCAAGGTTATGAGCCTTGCGAGCTACCAGACTGCTCCACCCCGCGTCAATGATTCGAGAAATCGTTCTACCTTGCGCTTCACGCGGAGTCAAGGTAGGGAAGCAGCATGAGCCAAAAACATCGAAACCCGCTGTTAACTGTCGACATTATCATTGAGATAGGCAGCGGTGGAATTGTTCTGATTGAAAGAAAGAACCCGCCCCACGGATGGGCATTGCCGGGCGGATTCGTTGATTACGGTGAAAGCATCGAAGCCGCCGCGGTGCGGGAAGCCAAAGAAGAAACGTGTTTGGATGTTGTCCTGACCGAGCAGTTTTATACTTATTCGGATCCGGCGCGGGACGCTCGCCATCACACGGTCTCGACGGTGTTCATTGCTAGCGCCGAAGGCGTTCCGCACGGCGCTGATGATGCAAAGGTCGCGCGCCAATTTGAAGAAAATAATTTGCCAGCCCCGTTAGTATTTGATCACGCGCGGATCGTACGTGATTATTTCACATTTAAAAAGACCGGCGAGCGGCCAAAGCCTTAGGCGGAGCGGAGCTTAATTCAATTTCAGCGCAGCCTGGCGAATACGCTCGCAGCCCCTTTCAATATCGGCGAGCGAGGTCGCGTAGGAAAAGCGAATGTGTTCGTGGGAGCCGAAATCTTCTCCCGGCACGCCCGCGACTTGGGCTTCTTCGAGCAGATAGTCGGCGAGGTCGCACGGCGAGCTGAGCTTTTTCCCTCGGCCGGTCTTGCCGAGCAAACCGCTGATGTTAGGAAACACGTAAAATGCGCCTTCGGGTTTGCGGCACGCTATGCCACCGATGGCGTTGAGTTTATCGACAATCAAGTCGCGCCTCTTGTGAAACTCGCGCACCATGACGGCAACTTCATCTTGCTGTCCGCGTATTGCTTCCAAGGCGGCGGCCTGGGCGATGGACGTCGGATTCGAAGTGCTTTGGCTTTGAATCTTGCTGGCAGCCGCGATCACATCGCTCGGGCCGAGTGCGTAGCCGATCCGCCATCCCGTCATCGCATACGTCTTCGACACGCCGTTGACGATAATCGCGCGCTCACGATTTTCTCGTAGATGTCATCGGCCAGAATCAGGCAATCGTGCTTTTCGAGGATCCTCGCAAGCGCCAGCAATTCATCCCGGCTGTAAGTGGCTCCGGTCGGATTGCACGGACTGTTCAAGATAAAGACCCGTGTGCGCGACGTCAGCGCCGCTTGAAGTTGTTCCGGCTTAATGCGAAAACCACTAGCCTCGTTTGACGGAATCAGCTTCGGCACGCCGCCCGCGAGTAAAGCCATGTCCGAATAGCTAACCCAATAAGGCGCCGGGATGACCACCTCGTCACCGGGATTCACGACTGCTTGCAAAACGTTGTACAGCGAGTGCTTCGCACCACAGCTCACCAAGACGTCTTCCTTGCGATAGGTCAGATCGTGCTCGCGGCGGTATTTTCCCGTGATCGCTTCGCGCAGCGGTTCGATTCCCTTGACGTCCGTATATTTGGTCATGCCTTTGCGCAGCGCGTCGACGGCAGCGGCTTTGATGTGTTCAGGAGTATCGAAATCCGGTTCTCCGGCGGAAAAGTTTACGACATCGATTCCTTCGGCGCGAAGCTTACCGGCCTTCGCGGCGATCGCTAAAGTCACCGAAGGCTTGATCAGTTTGGTTCTTTCAGCGAGTTTTGTCATCCAGCAAATCCTTAGCGTTTGAACTTTTGCTTGAGCTTTTTCAAAACGTTGTCGGGCACCAGGCCGGCAACGTTCCCGCCCAGGCTGACCACTTCTTTCACTAACCGCGAGCTCGTGTAAAATTCGGACTCACCGGTCATCATAAACAAAGTTTCGAGCTGTGGTTTGAGACGGTGATTCATCATCGCCATTTGAAATTCATACTCAAAGTCCGAAATCGCTCGAAGACCGCGGATAACGACCGTCGAGTGTTTCCGTTCGGCATAATCCACCAGTAATCCTTGGAACGAGTCGGCCTGGACCCGATCCTTAACGTCGGCGAAAACTTCATTGATCATCTGCAACCGCTCTTCGACAGTAAAAAGCGAATGGTCCTTGTCGGGGTTGGTCGCGATGGCGACAATCACTTTACCGAATACGCGCAGCGTTCGCTTGACCAAATCCACGTGGCCATTGGTGATCGGATCGAAGGAGCCGGGGTAGATGGCAACGTGATCGGGTGTCATAGAGACTTTCCTCAAGAAGCTGGATCGGGTTTCGCCGCGGACTTAAAAAACGACAGCAAAGTATCACCATATCGTCGTTGATCATGCAAGACGAGTGCTCCATAGTTAGACTTTACATTTTCGCGCGCGCTATGCTCGGCCACTACGGTTCCAGCCTGAGTGAGCAAATCGCTTTGGGCAATCAGCTTAAGCGTGGCGCCGATCAGCCGTTGGTCGTAAGGCGGATCAAGAAAGATCAGATCGAACGTTTCGCGCCGCTTGGCAAGCGATCGCAGCGCTCGCGCCACGGGTAAAACCCAGACCTGCGAGCGCTCGCTGAATCCGAGCCCGCCAAGATTTTTGCGGATCACCGCGGCGGATCGTTCTGAAGCTTCAACTAAAACCGCTTTTGCCGCTCCCCGGCTCAGCGCTTCGATGGTGACATTGCCGGTTCCAGCGAATAGATCGAGCATTGTGATACCGGAAAAATCGCGCGGCAAAATATTAAACAGCGACTGTTTTACCTTTCCGGCTGTCGGCCGCACTGCGCCGCCCTTGGGGACAACCAGATGACGGCCCTTTGCCACTCCACCGGTGATTCGCATTTGGTTTCGGCCGCGCAACGCGACGCTGACTCTCGCTATGGGAAATTGATAAGCGGCAAGCAGGTTAATCGCCGATGCGTAAAACGAGCTTGCCGAATGCCTTGCCTTTTTCCATGCGCCGTTGTGCCTTGGCTGCATCCTGAAGTGCGTAGACTCGATCGATAATGGGCTTGGTGCCAGAAACTTCGAAGAAGTTTTGCAACTGGCGAAACTCTGCTCGTGTCCCGGGCGCGGCGCCAAAAACCTTCAAGTTATTCCAAAAAATTCGCCGTAAATCGGTTGCGGGATGGGCGCCGCCGATCGCGCCGCAAGTGACGAGCCGACCGCCGCGAGCGAGCGCAGCGAGACATTTAACCCAACCGTCGCCGCCGACGCAATCGATGACGACATCAACGCCGCGCTTACCGGTGCGACGTCTTACCTCCTTGGCGAGATCCGCATTCCGATAGTTAATGCCGTGCTCTGCGCCGAGCAGCTTAGCCTTCGCCAACTTTTCGTCATTGCTGGAAGCCAGGATAATAGATGTTCCGAGCGAAGCGGCAACGTGGAGCGCTGCAGTCCCGATCCCGCCGCCACCGATAATCAAAAGCCATTCACCGGGTCTAAACTCAGCTTGGGTGATCAACATGCGCCACGAGGTTACATAAACCAATGGAAATGCCGCCGCCTCCTCGAAGGACATGCCGGACGGAATCGAAAAACAATTTCTTCCGGGTACCCTGACGTATTCCGCGTAAGTGCCATTCTCCCGCTCGCCGAAAACGCGCCGTTCGGCGCACCTATGTTCGCGATCGGTAGCGCAAAAATCACAGCGACCGCAATCGTTGAGGGGATAGAGGCAGACGTTGTCGCCAAGTTTGACGTTGGTGACCGCTGAGCCCATGGCCACTACCGTCCCGGCGCCGTCGCTGCCGATGATACGCGGAAAGAAAACCTCCGTGCCGATTTCGCCGGAGCGGATTCCAATGTCGAGGCGATTGATTGCCGCTGCCCTCAGTTTAACGATGACGTCAGTCGGCGCTTTCAGCTCGGGATCGTCGGTCTCCTCATAACGCAATTCGTCGATGCCGCCATGGGCGTGAACCTGAACAGCCTTCAAGAAAACGTCCTCGATGAAACATCAATTGCGTTAGCTGGATAAGCTAGGTGTTCATCGGGCGGAGACTGATCGTCGATCACGATCAATCGCAGAGCTTATGCTGAGAAGGAGGTACCGCAGCCGCAGGTGGCGGTCGCGTTGGGATTGCTGAATTTAAAGCCGCCGCCATGAAGGCCGGTAACGAAGTCGATAACGATGCCGGCCAAGTATGGCGCACTCGTGCTATCCACGTAGATGGTCACGCCGTCTAGCTCTAGAATTATGTCGTCAGGTTTCTGTTCTTCATCGAAATCCAGCTTGTACGAAAATCCGGAACAACCGCCGTCCGTGACGCCTACGCGCAGACCCTGGCCTTGACGCTGGTCACGCGCCAGGAGTTTTTTGACCTGTAGTATGGCGCTATCCGTCAAGCTCAGGTCCAATGTTTTTTCATTCGCGCTATGCATAGTCCTAAAGCGATACTGAAACTAGGGTAATGCTCGGGAGTCGCCATGTCAACCCGATCGTTGGCGGGCGAAGAAGCCCATCATTTTCCGAGTAACGCTCTGACAAAATCGACCGGCTCGAAGGGTTGGAGATCTTCAACGTCTTCGCCGACGCCTATGTACTTCACTGGGACGCCGAGCTCCTCTTGAATACTGATGATCACGCCGCCTTTGGCCGTGCCATCGAGTTTGGTCAGAACGATACCGGTGATTTCTGTCGCCTCCCTAAAGACCCGCGCTTGTTGTAGGCCATTTTGTCCCGTCGTTGCGTCCAACACCAGCAGCGTTTCATGGGGCGCGCCCGGGAGTTCGCGGGTAATCACCCGGCGAATCTTTTTGAGCTCTTCGATCAGGTGGAGCTTGGTGTGGAGGCGCCCGGCAGTGTCAATCAGCAGCACGTCTATGCCGCGGCTTTTAGCGGCTTGCATGCCATCGAATACCACGGCCGATGGGTCGGCGCCCGCACGATGCTTGATGATATCGACACCAACCCGTTGTCCCCAGATGTCGAGCTGCTCGATAGCCGCGGCCCGAAACGTGTCGGCCGCCACAAGCAGGACTTTTTTACCCGCGCTGCGATATTGCGCGGCGAGTTTGCCGATCGTCGTCGTTTTGCCAACGCCGTTGACCCCGAGAAAAATAATCACCCACGGTTGACTTGACAGCGGCGTTCTAGCTGCCGGTGGAGCAGAGCCTTGAAACATCTGGATCATGGTGGTCTGCAAGCGAGACGACATTTCTTCCGCCACGTCTCCGGAGCCGTCAGGCGATTGCCGGCGCAGCGCCTCCATCATCCTTGCGGTCGCTTTGACGCCCACGTCGGCGGCGATGAGGCTCTCTTCCATAGTATCGAGCGTGTCCTCGTCCCACCGGCGATTTTGAAATATCGAGCCGATGTTCTGGAGCAAGTTCTCCCGACTCTTGGACAGACCTTGCTTTAAACGTTGAAAAAAAGATTCACCTGCCATGCGATGACAGTCTTTCTGAACGCGGCTTTGGAGTCAACGGGGTGAAAGATGAATCGGCGTTGGGCGGGGATGAAAGGCTATTGCATTCTCACGGAAACGACTTTGGAAACTCCCGGCTCGGCCATCGTGATGCCGTAGAGAATCTCCGCCGCTTGCATGGATTTCTTATTATGGGTAACTAACACAAACTGTGAATGTTCGCTCATCTCCTTGACGATCTCAATGAACCGATCGATGTTAGCGTCGTCCAGCGGTGCGTCCACCTCGTCGAGAAAGCAAAACGGACTCGGTTTCGTCAGGAAGATCGCAAACAAGAGGCTCACCGCGGTGAGTGCCTTTTCGCCGCCGGATAAGAGCGTGATCGACTGAAGTTTCTTACCTGGCGGCTGGACCACGATATCGACGCCGGTCTCTAGGTAGTCGTTATCATCGGTGAGCACCAACTTCGCCTTGCCGCCACGGAATAACCGTGGAAATATCATCTCGAATTTTTCATTGATGGCTTCGAAGCTTTCTTTGAAACGCAGCCGGCAGACGCGATTGAGCTTGACGATGGTTTGTTGCAAATCGGCCATCGATTTTTCCAAGTCTTCTTTTTGCCGGCTCATAAAACTAAAGCGCTCGGTGAGCTCTTCATACTCGCCGATCGCGGCCAAGTTGACTTCGCCCATTCGCTCCAAGCGGCCGCGAAGCTCATCGATCATCACCGTCAACTCCGTTCGTGACGACCTGTCTTCGGCCACATCGATCTCCAGGGCTTCAAGGGCGACGTCATATTTTTCCCGCAGGTTAGCCGCTAGATGCTGGAGCTCGAGCCGTTGTTCCGCAAGCGCCAATTGAATGCGGCCCTTTTCTTCTTGGCACGCTTCGCCGCGCGGGCGGAGTTCCTTGATCGTCTCACCGATCTTGGCGAGTTGCATAGAAATGTTTCGATAACGCTGGCGTTCGGCCTGGAGTTGCTCTTCGAGCGTTTGAAGATCCGTCCTGCTTCTATCGAGGCTCTCCTCGGTATTCGCCAAGGCTTGTTCGATCTCGCGCCGGCGCCGTTGGAAATCGATGATGCGTTCCTGGCGCGTCGTGATCTCTTGCGCCGTTTCGTCTTGAAGTTTTACACGATTGGCTAGGTTTGCCAGCGTGTTTTCTCTTTTTTCGCCCAAAGCCGCATGGCGTATGCGGGACTGCGTCAGCGCCGCCTCGGCAGTTTCATCGGCCTGGGCTAATTCGGCAAGCGCCGCTTGTTTTTGCATCAGGGTGCGCTCGCGTTCCGCCTTCTCCTCGGTGTGAGTTTGGACCAAGCTGTAATGGCGTTGAATTTCCTCATCGAGGAGATGGAGCGTGGTCGTCAGATCGCTTTGTTCCTGGCTGAGCGCATGCACCGCTTGGCCGAGCCGCTGTTGTTCACGCTCGGCCGCGCCTTTTTCATGTTCGAGGCGCACGCGCTCGATGTCGAGACGATGGATTTCAGCGGTCAAGAGGGTCTTCTTGGTTTCGGCCTGATCGAGTTCTTGCTTGATTTGGTCGCTCTCACGTTCTGCCAGCGGCAGCTGAGTTTCGAGTTCGTCAAGAGTAGTCCTCAGGTCGCGAATGCGACGCCGCTGCGAAAGAAAGTTTGCTTCGAGAGACGCTCCGCTGCCCCCCGTAACGACACCGATGGGATCGATCACTTCGCCTTCGCGGGTGACCAGGGTGCTGTAATAGCCGTTACGGTTCCACAGCGATAAACCGGCCTGCAGATCGCGCACCACGACGACATCGGAAAGTAGATACTCCGCGACATCGCGGTAACCTTCCTTAACGGAGATGACGTCCAACATCGGCGCCACCACTTCGGCTTCGCCAAGCGGCAGCTCTTTGCGGGGCTTGCGCGACATCTCGAGCGGGATGAAGCTGCCGCGGCCCGATGCCTCGTTCTTTAGGTACTCAATGGCTTCGACGCCTTCCTGTTGGCCCTTCACGATGACGTACTGCAAGCGCTCGCCTAAAACCGCGGTCAGAGCCTTTTCGTATACCTCCGGCGCTTCGATTACCTCGGCGACCAAACCATAGACCCCGTTGGGCGACGACTGCTGCTGCTTCTTGCGCATGATCGCGCGCACACCTTCCTGGCAGCCTTCATAGTTCTTTTGGATGTCTTCCAAGGACACTAAGCGGGAACGTGTTTCCTGGAGGTGTTCTTTTAGGCAGGATACTTTTTTCTCCTTGTCTTCCCGAGCGCCATTCAGCGACTGGATGGACGCGGTTGCAAGAGCAGCTTCGAACGATCGTTCACGAATTTGTTCGAGGCGGCTCGCCAGTGAGCCCCCGGTTGCGGCGATTATGCTATCGCTTGCAGCCAACGATGCCGTGACCTGAGACATTTCTTCCTGGCTTCGCGCTAACTCCTTGCTTATCTCACTGCGCCGCTTTTCCTTAGACAAGGTATCGTTCTTCAGATTAGCGATCTGGTTGGCCATGTCGATCAAAGCGTCTCTTTCGCGCTCCAGTTCGCTTTGCAGGGTTCGAGTCTGCGCTTGAAGCACTTCGAGTTCGCTTTCCTTCTCGCGCAGAAAAGTTTCCTCAAACAAGGAAAGCTGTATGAAACTCTCCTTGGCCTTGTTGAGTTCCGAGATTTCTTGGACGGTAGCCCGGGTTCTCTCCTCGAGTTGCAGCAACGAGTTGCGGGTGTCCGTCTCGTTTTGATTCAGCTGGGCGAGATCCTTCCTGAAGAATTCACACTTTTGTTCGTCCTTTTGGATTTCCGTGTGGCGACGGTAAAGGGTTTCTTGTTGATGGCCAATTTCTTTGTCCGCTTCCAAGAGTGACAACCGCACCGACTCATTTTCAGCTTCTTTGCTGCGCAGCGCAGCGACGACTTCCGCCCAGCGATTTTCGACGCTCGCGAGTTGCGCTTCCTGCCGGGTGATTTCTTGATTGAACCCTTCTCGCTGCAGGAGCGCGAAGGCGAGTTCTTTTCCCTTGAGTTCTGATTTCAGAGCGCGATAACGCTCGGCCTTTTTGGCTTGTAGCTCCATCGAGCGGATTTGGCGCTCGATCTCACGCACGATGTCGGTGACTCGAAGAAGATTTTGTTGTGTTCGCTCAAGTTTCTTTTCGGCGACAATTTTGCGGCTCTTATATTTGCTGGTGCCGGCTGCCTCTTCAATAATGCTGCGCCGATCCTCCGGTTTGGAGTTGACGAGCTCATCGACCTTGCCCTGTTCCACGATGGAATAGGCTTTGCTCCCGACTCCAGTACCCAGGAAAAGTTCCACGACGTCCTTGAGGCGGCAGTTAACTTTATTGATCGCGTACTCCGATTCACCGGAGCGGAACAGGCGGCGAGTCACCATGATCTCGCTAAAATTGGCGTACTCCGCGGGGCTTTGGCCGTCTTCGTTGTCGAATACGATCGCAACCTCGGCCATCCCTGTGGCAGGGAGGCTGTCACTACCGTTAAAAACGACATCTTCCATCTGATGGCCGCGGAGGTGCCGTGCGCTCTGCTCCCCCATAGCCCAACGCAATGCGTCGACGATGTTGGACTTACCGCAACCATTTGGGCCAACGACCGCGGTGACGCCCGGATTCAGCTCGATAACTGTCCGCTGGGCAAACGACTTAAAGCCGATCATTTCAAGGCGTTTTAAACGCATAGGCTATTCTATCTAGTGAATTTTGTGGAATTTCTCACCACCGAAACCAACTGGAATATTTCACAGTCAGGCGGGGGTGTCAAGAAGAAATCACAATATACGGTGCGCTATTATCTCAATTACCGCAAGATATGGGCGCGGAGATTCACATGCCCGTAACGTGGGTAATTAGCGAGACAGGGTCTCTGAATTGCCGACCGCCTCCGTGCTAAAAGCCGATCGTGAAGTTGTTAAGTGCAAAATAAAACTACTTTTCAAGAAGTTCCGTATTCCAGTAGGACACGTCGGTGGTGTTGAGAAAAGGCATCCACTCTTTATACCGAGACATACTAAAAGTTTCCTGCATGAACGGTGTCCACTGCGGTTTGAATGGCTTCCGTACAAGGGGCATGCTCGCCTGATGTGGCGTTCGGCCGCCCTTGCGGCGGTTGCATTCATGGCAGGAGCAGACGACGTTTTCCCACATCGAGGTGCCTCCCTGAGAGCGGGGAATCACGTGGTCAAGGTTGAGTTCGTGGCGCGGTAATCGGCGGCCGCAGTACTGGCAGGTGCATTTGTCGCGAGCGTAAATGTTGTAGCGGCTAAAGCGCACCTGGCGCTTGGGCACCCGGTCATAGGTAACCAGTAAGACGACTCGGGGCACGCGGATCACGCGATTCACCAAGCCGACCGTTTCATCATTTACCGAGATCGAGAGGTCGCTCCAACTATCAAAATCGAATGTCTGATACTGCTCGTTAACCGCCTTGGCAATTCCTTGATAGAGAAGGACAAAGGCCCGTCGCACCGAGGTGACATGGATGGGCAGGTAGGAACGATTGAGGATCAGGACCTTGGTGTTCAGTATACCGTAGACGGGAGCGGTAACCGGATAGGTCATGGTTACCTTTCACTCGTCAATATGGAGGCAGCTCGATCCATAGGTACTCGATTAAAAATATCGGGCGACGGCGGGAAAGTCAATTAAAGTCGGTCCGCGGGTGCCGACCCATGCTTGAAGTCGCCGCTGAATTCCTCTATAACCACAACTAATTTCAATTGCGCACTTAGTGAGTTCGCCGCCATCGCCAGGCAAATTCACCTCGCAGATCCCTCCCAGGTCAGATCCGTTTACCGAATCCTATGAAACAAGAGATTTTTATCAATTCGTCGCCGCAAGAGAGCCGTATCGCGATCATAGAGGATGGCCAACTGGCCGAATTTCTGATCGAAAGAAAAGAAGAAATGGGCGTCGCCGGAAATATTTACAAGGGGAAAGTGGCACGGGTTCTCCCCGGCATGCAGGCCGCTTTCGTTGATATCGGCATGGAAAAGGCCGGCTTTCTTCATGCCTCGGATTTTACGTCCGAGCCGGAAGACGTTCAGCTGATCGGTTCTTCGGGCGAGGACGTCGAATTCGAAGAAGCCCCCAAGCCTCCTCCTTCGCGAAGGCTGCCCCTCGAAAAACAAATCTCACGCGGCGAAGAGATCCTCGTCCAGGTCGCCAAGGACCCGCTCGGCACCAAAGGCGCGAGGGTAACTTCGCATGTTTCGCTGCCGGGCCGATACATGGTTTTCATGCCGGGAACCAAGCACATCGGTATTTCACGACGAATCGAAAGCGAGGAAGAGCGTAAGCGCTTAAAGGAGATTGCCCAATCTTTGAAGACCGAAGAGGGCGGCTTCATTCTGCGCACCGCCTGCGAGGGACTGAGCAAGCGCGAAATTCAACGGGATCTCAGTTTTCTGACGAAACTCTGGAAACGCATTCACCAAAAGGCGGAATCGGCTCCGGCTCCGGCGCTGATCCACCAAGACCTTGATTTGATCGCGCGCACGATACGGGACTTTTTCACGGCGGATACGGAGCAAGTCGTGATCGATTCGCCGAAAGACCATCGGCGCATCGTCGACTTCGTCCGTAATTTCATGCCGCGTTTCAAATCAAAAATTGTTCTCTACACTGAAAAAGCACCGCTGTTCGAACAACAGGCCATTGAAGAGAAAATCATCAAGGCGTTGGAACGACGGGTATGGCTGCGCTCCGGCGGCTACATCATCATCGAACGCACCGAAGCGCTCACGGCGGTCGACGTGAACACCGGCCGGTTCGTCGGCAAACGCAATCAAGAAGAAACGATCTTCAAGACCAACCTGGAAGCGACTCAGGAAGTCGTGCGGCAGCTGCGCCTGCGCAATGTCGGCGGTATCATTATCATTGACTTCATCGACATGGAGAAGGAAGGGAATCGGAAAAAGGTTTACGAAGCGCTCAGAGAGGCGCTCAAAAAAGACAAGGCCCGCACCAATATTTTAAAGATTTCCGAGCTCGGCTTGGTCGAAATGACGCGCCAACGCACGCGGGAGAGTTTGGAAAATCAGTTGCTGCGGCCTTGCCCGCATTGCGACGGACGCGGCCGGATCAAGTCGGCGCCGACAATCGCTTACGACGTGTTGCGAGCGATCAAACGGCAGTATCCGCAAATCGAAGCGGGCAAGAATATTGTCGTGCGGCTGCACCCCGACATCGCCAATTTTCTCTATGACGAAAAGAACAACAGCCTGGAAAACCTCGAGAGAGAAATAAACCACCGCGTCGTCATCAAAGCCAGCCAAGAGTTACATCAAGAGAAATACGAGATTTCCGAGGCTTAAGATCAACTCTTAGGCCAAGGGTGAATATCGGCGTCGCGCCGGAGCTTCTTAGGGTCGTAGACTTCCGTGTGAGTGAACGCTGCCGCCGTGCGTCGAGGTTTCGCCTTGGGCCAACTGCGCGCGTGACCGATCGGTACGACCCAGAGCAGCCGAAGTTCCTGCGGCACTTCAAATAACTCTCTCAACTCCGGCTCGACTTCTTCCCGCACGGAAACCCCTACGGTCCCAAGATTCATGCTTGCCGCGGTGAGCATCATTTGCTGCACGGCGTTGGCGATGCTCGCTTGAAAGAGCTTTTCCCGGTCGGCGGCTTGGCGCGTCGTCAAATAAACTTGTTTCGTTCGCGCGTCGCCGCACGCGAGCACCAACACGCTCACGTCGCCGACGTAGTCTTTTTTTTTTACCCTTTGTAGTGCACCGGATCTTCGAGCTTTCGCTGCTTCCATTCGTCGGCGTAAATCTCGCGCACGCGTTTCATCTTTTTGCGGTCGCGAGTGACGACGAATTCCCAGGGCTGCGTGTTGGCCCCCGACGGTGCCCACCGGGCGGCTTCTAGGATCGTTTCGAGCTGGCGGTCGCTGACTTTGACGCCTTTGTAGACCCGCACGCTCCGTCTCGTGCGAATGACGTTTAACAATTCCTCCGTTTTCATGAGAATCCTTTCACCTCGATCGCGGTATCAGCGCGCCATGATGC
>VBKX01000259.1:0-1016 GCA_005879435.1 Deltaproteobacteria bacterium | reverse complement strand
TCAGCGATATTCAGCGCCGGGTAGCGGATTGTCCACTGCTTCTTCCAAAGTCGTGGCGCGCTTCCACTCGTTCGCTGGGCGGCTGCGGCCGTCGGTGCCGATCTGATCCATGGCGGCGTAGATTTCAATTTTATAGCCGTCCGGATCGTAGAATTCTAAACCGGGGTTGCCGCCGGGTCCCCGTCGCCCTTCGTAGAAAATCGTCACGCCCTTTGATTTGAGAAAATCGCGGATCTTGAAAAGTTCCGACACGGTAGCGACTTCCAAAGCCATGTGATCGAATCCCACTTGACCGCGCTTGGGCAGCTCGCTTTTCTCGGTCGCTTGAACCAGGGCGACGGTATGGTGATCCGTGGCGTTGCGGAAAAACATCATCCCGCCCTCGTTCCGGTCGGAAAACTTAAAACCCATGACGTCGGTCCAGAACTTCGTGCTGCGCTCGATGTCGCTAACCGTGAGCACGACGTGACCGATTTTCTTGATTTTGATCGGAGATTTTTCTTCTGTCATAAAATGCTCCTTTCGGTTGTTAAGATTGGCGCGGTTGCATACCGCCAAAGCTACCGATTTTCTACCACGGAATATCGGCTCAAGGCAAAGCGGAAAGAATCGGGGATTAGCCGGTCGGTAAGATCAGCCGCGCGTGAATTTAGCGACGATCTTGCGGCCGTAGTTGCGCACCGAACTTAAGTCCAGCGAGCGGCGCTTGAGCATGTCGAGGCGGATCATTTTCCATTGAATGCTTTTGGCCAGCGAGCGGCGCTCGCCTTCGTCTTCGACGTGTTTGATCAGGTCTTCGAGTCTGTGAATGTCTTTCAGGAGTTCGACTTCGGGCGGCAAGACATGGGCGTTCTTGAGCACGTGGTAGCCGATCCGTAAATCTTCGGGCACCCAGCTTAGGTCTTCCAATTCGAGCGGTTTGCCTTTGCCTGGAAGATTATCAAATGCACCCTCACGCTGTGCTTCGAGAATGCGCTGTTCTGCGATCCTGTGCATAAACGAAACGGCGCCTGTTT
>VBKX01000245.1 GCA_005879435.1 Deltaproteobacteria bacterium | reverse complement strand
GGGGATCAAAGCCACCACGTCATTAACTGCCGTAGTTGAAGCACTGCGCGTTCTCGGCATCAAACGCCCGGCGATCGCGACATCCTACCTAGCGGACATCGATGCACGGCTGGTCGATGTCTTACAGCAATCGGGTTTCCATGTTGCGGGGATTCGCGGCATGGGCCTCAAACGAAGCATCGATATGGGTAAAGTGATGCCGGAGGAGACTTATCGGTTGGCTGGCGCGGTCGCGCGCGCTGCAACCGATGCGGACGGCATCTTCATCTCGTGTGGCAATCTCCGAAGTTTCGAAGCCATCGAGCCGCTGGAGAAAGACACCGGCTTGCCGGTCGTGACAAGTAATCAGGCGGGGTTGTGGCAGGCGTTGAGAATGGCCGGAGTCCAAGAGCGACTGCCAAATCTAGGCCGGCTCTTGCGCGATTATTGAACGCACAGCTTTCTCCCGGCTACGAATGCTCATCCTGGCAAAACTAATCCGTAGGCAACTCTCTTCCCAATTTGCGTGCTCTGGCAAGCTCGTAGATCCTAGCCGCGGCGGCTGAGAACTGAAGTCCCAGCCCTAAATGATTGAGCATGCAGGTAACGTCGTGGTCACTTTTCCGGCCCGCTACCTTACCCGCCATGATTTCCGATAGTTCAGGCTTATTGCGCCAATCGGCGGCGGTGTTTTCCAACTCGGCGCGTCCGTAGTCGCCCCGTCCAAACTCGGGGATCTTGGTCTCCTCGCCCGGAACAGTAAATAGCTTTGCCGCCTCTCGCGTCGACACGGCAATCAGATCGCAACGCATCAGCGCATCGAGCATCATCTCGCTCGGCCGCACGGTAGTGATATGCATGCCGTTAGAAATCCACGACGAAGGAAAGAACGGATCGAGCGCATTGGTCGTCAATACGACGATATCGGCGCCCTTCGCCGCTTCTTCAGGAGCAGAGACAGCGCTCAAGCGCGCCTGTGTTTTTTTGCTCATCTTCGCGACGAATCTCTCACGATTTACCCTCGTCGGGCTGTAGACACGGACTTCTTCAATAGGCAGCACCTGGCACATCGCCAGCAACGCCGGTCCCGCTTGCCACCCGGAACCGTAAAGCGCCATTACAGAGGAATCTTTTCGCGCCAGATATTTGGCCGAGAGCGCGTTGGTGACACCGACGCGAATCGCCTGCATGTAGCCATCGGGAAATATCGCAAGAAGCTCCCCGCTAGCCGTGCTGAAGACAAACACCAGCCCGACGTATTTATTGCCCATGGCCAATGGAACTTTCACCCGACGTTGCCGGCCGCCGATTATCAGCCAAGTGATAACGTCGGAGGTTAGCCGCATCGTCGTGACGCCGGCGTTGGGCAGCGCGGCGCAAGAAGTCTTAAGGCCGTGAAAACTATTTTCGAGCGGGCCCGGCACCAACAGATCCTGACGCGGCATATTGACGGCTTGGCCGTTTCCGAGATCGCGTAAGGCCGGCTCCAGGGCATTGAAGCACTCTTCCAAGGTAAGAACGCTTTCGATTTCCTCATTGGTGAGAATGAGAGTCATGACGTCTGTAACCGGACAGTCGCGCAACTCAGGAATTTATCGCGCGCGCCAGCTTGAGCAGCAGCAACGTGATAACTGCGGCGATCAATGGAAAGACGGCGATCGCATGCAAAGCGGTCGGCAAGCCATACGCATCGGCGATCAATCCGGCTGAAACCGGCGCTAGAAATGAAACTCCCATATTCGCGCCGTAAATGAGCGCCACGATGCTGCCCGAAAGCTCCTGCGGAGCCGCTCCCATCGCCGCCGAAACGATCACCGGCCGAAGCGCCCAGAGAAGCGCGCCGAGCGCGCCTAAACCACCGGCTAGAAGGAAACCCGACCCAAGAAACGGAATCGCCACGATGGTCGCGAAGCTCAGAAATGAAAATAAGATGATTAACGATTTGTAACCGAAGCGGTCGGAGATCCAACCGACGAACGCCGGCGCAATTCCGGCAAACAAAAACAGGATCGACATATACGCGGCGGCAACTCCGGCGGATAATTTCAGATGAAGCGACAAGTAAAGCGGCAAAAACACCGCTAAAGCAGTTTGTCCCATAGCGCGGAGCGTCGACACCGCGACCAAGCCAAAGACTGCTTTATTTTTAATCACGTCCTCCCACAATGCGCGCCGATAATCGCGCGCCCGCGGCGCTGCGAGGTTGCCCTCCGAGCCGAAAGCAGCATAGAGCAAGCCGATCGTTAAGGCGGGAATCGCCCAAATTTGCAAGCTCGTACGCCAATCAAAAAAGTTGAGCAAAAAACCGAGTGCGAGCGGGCCGATGACTTCGCCCAGGTTGGCGCTGCTGTCGTGAACACCAAGCGCGAATGCTTTCTGCTCACGATATTTCGCCGACAAGATCGCCAATGACTGCGGGTGAAATCCGCCGCCGCCGAATCCGCCAAGGGCCATATAAACCATCAGCATTGCGAAACTCGACGAAACGCTGAGCCCAAACGTGGCAAAGCCAATCAGAGAGATACAGAATCCGAGTAACAGGTTTCGCCGGCCAGCGAGGTCCGCAAGAAATCCAGACGGAAAACTTCCGACCCCAGCAAACAACGTGCGCGCCGAAGCGAGCGCTCCCGCCTGGGCCAAGCTCAAACCCAACGACGTAGTAATGAGCGGCAATACGACGACAATCACGCCATTGAAAAGATGCTCGGTCATATGCGCCGCGGAGTTCGCGGCCAACCGGCCCCACGCCGCAAACGGCGTTGATAGCGCGTGAACGTTTTCGACTCTCGACATTGGCCGGCCTTTAGCGATGATTAACTCCGTTCCATATGCTCAATTTTTCGCGGCTGCAAACGCCTTCGTAAACGTCGCCGCCGGATGAGCAGCGCTAGAGCGTCAATCTGCACTCCGAAAGCAGTGATACCAAAACTCGAACCCAATTTTTAAGGCAAATGATTTAGCCGACCTTCACCATCTCATGCGCGACCGAAGAGTTCCTCGCTGGGAATTGCTGCGAGAAGTGAATGCGGCTAACGTTTCGCGCGACTACAAGAAGCACTGAATCATGATCTTCCGATCACCGCCGATTTGGCGATACCGAAATAATCCGCGAGGAGATCGATAACAGCCTCGTTGGCTTTACCGTCCTGCGCCGGTGGCCGCACGGCTACTCGGTATTCAGCATCCGAGAGTTTTGTCACTTCGGCCTTTTTGGCGTTGGGCTTGACGGTTACGGCGATTTTCTGCGCCATGATTTAACATAGGCGCGGCAGCGCCTGGCGATCAATAGGTGAGAGCGCATTGGATCACACGAGCCGAGGCGGTTTCGTGCGCCGTGGCCGTTTAGCGACCTTGTTTTTGTACTAACTCAAGAACTTGCTGGTAAGATTTGAGCAAATCGGTCGATGTGACAATTCCACAAACGCTTCCGTCATCTTCGACGACAGGAAGACAATTGATGCGCTTGGCGAGAATCTTCGAAACCGCATCAATGATCGGAGTGCGGCGCTTAACCGTAATCGGATTGGGCGTCATGATCTGATCGAGGGACTTGGAGCGCGAATTGGGATTTCTTGCCAGGGCCCGCAGAATATCTCGATCCGAGATCACGCCGACGACTTTGCTCTGGTTGTCGACGACAACGCAATGCCGGAAATAACGGTCATTCATAAGATTGGCAGCGTCATTGAAGCTGTGATGCGGGCTTAGCGTAACGACTTTTCCAGTCATGACGTCAGCCACTTCCGTGGGACCGATCACCAAGGAAATTTCATGTGAAGTTTCGGAACTCGGAGACGTTTTACTGTTAAGGTTTTGGTACATGGGGTTCGCTCCTGAAATTCGTAATGACTAAAAACAGGCGGATTCAACCAAGTTCTCTAAAGCAATTCCTACACCACCAAGGACGATGTCGACCCGGGCTTCCCGTGTGCTCTCAAGCCATCATCAAAGCGTTCCAAAACTTTCCAATTTGTCCCGTAATGTCCGTTAAGGGGTTGAGCGTTTCGCTATCGCTAAGGCGAAGTTTGTTCAATATCCGTTTGAATCCGTCAAAATTGGGTCGAGCTAGGAAATCCGAAGCAACAAGATTGGCTTCTTCGAACGCACTCCATAAATCGAACTCACGCGAGTCTTGAAACCTCGGCGGTGACTTTTGATAAATTCCCGTAGGATCGGAGCCCTTTCTGTTCATAGGCGAGAAATGATAGAAGAAATCTAATTTTATTACCGGAGAACGCTTGATGCCGCCAGTTGTTAGCAATAGTCACGCCCCGTCAAGCGCCCTCTCGCGGATAAATTCGGAGCCTCGCGAACACGGTGGGGAATTTCCTTCGCAGTCGTTTTTGGCAAGACATCCAAAATACTTTTTCATCCCAAGGAGATCCATAAGCAATGCGATTTGGAATCGAATTCGGCAGCTACCCGACGGCATTAGACCCTGTTGAGGTTTGCCGGGAGGTATCCCGGCGAGCTCAGGTCGCCTATAAGAACAACTTCGAAGCCCTGTTCGTCGCGCAACATTACGCAACCGGCCCGGATTCGGCGATATTACAGTCTCTTCCCTTGTTGTCTTACTTGGCTGGCCAGGTTCCAGGAATGTATCTTGGGACGTCGATTTTCCTCCTCCCCCTTCACCCTCCGCTTATGGTCGCTGAGTATACCTCGACACTCGACAATTTGTCGGGCGGCAAATTTCTCTTTGGCGTGGGACAGGGCTACAGAGAGGTGGAGTTCAATTCTTTCGGAATCGAGAAGCGACATCGAAAAGATCGATTGGTCGAGGCGCTTGAGATCATCCAGAGACTCTGGACGGAAGACCAAGTAACGTTTCACGGCCGATTTTTTCAGCTGGACGGAGTCACCATCGCGCCAAAGCCGCTGCAGCGACCGAGACCGCCGATTCTCATGGGCGCGGACACGGTGAAAACAGTCGCTAAAGTGCCGGCAGTTGCAGACCACTGGATCGCCAGCCGACGCCACTCCAAGGGGTTTCTGCGGGAAGCCGCCCCGGTTTACAAAGCTGCCCTCGAGCAGAACGGAAAACAGTTCAAAGGTCTCTTTATTTTTCGCGACTTGTGTATCGCTGATAGCCTAAAGGAAGCGGAGAATCGAGTTAGAGGTGCTTACGAACAACGCTATCAACGCTACCAGAAAGAGGGACAACCCGGAGAACGCTACGATCTGCCGTTCGATGAATTGAAGCAGGACCGGCTCATACTGGGAAGTCCTGCGGAGGTGGTTGACCAAGTGATGGCCTATCACGAAGAATTCGGCGCCGAGTTTATGTGGTTCATGGTGGACTGGCCCGGAATGGACCCACAATTTACCCTCGAATCGATTCAACGCTTCGGCGAAGAGGTCATCCCGCAGATCAAGCGCGCGACGCCATCCTGTTCGGTGCCGTAGATGGACGTTGGGTCGGCTAGGAGTCTCAATTCAGTAGAATTTTTCAGGCCTTCGCAAGCTAAGTTTAGGCGCTTCACGTAAGATGATCGGAAGTGATTCAATCGACTAGATCCGTAGAAGAGTCTTGACGGTTCAATCCGAAATC
>VBKX01000244.1 GCA_005879435.1 Deltaproteobacteria bacterium | reverse complement strand
GACCAACGCCAAAGCTGCGGGCCAGACGCCGGAGTCGTTGAAACTGTTGGAACCCTCCGTGCTCGACGAGCTCAAAAAGAGCGGCTTTGTCGAACGAGTAAAGACATAGCACGCGTCACCGAATCGGTTGAAAGAAACCAGCTATTACAGTGCGGAAGCGTTGGGACGGCGGTTTTACAAGCCTATTAACGCGACATTCTATCGATCATCAATGCTGCGCAAGATCGATCGGATTGCCGGACGGGTCGTGAATACGAAATTCGCGTGCGCGGTCGGTGGGCCGCTTGTCGATAACCGATGGCCGATGGGTCCGACTCGCTCGCTTGACGGACATGTGCCGTTTGCCCTATTTAATAGCCAGCGGTAACTATCTCGCTTCCGGTAGGATTTCTACCAACTGAACCCGATCCAAAGGAGGATTGTATGGGATTATTGAAAATCGAAGGCGTGACGCACTGGTCGATTCCGGTGAACAATCTTGACGAGTCGGAAAAGTTTTATGGTGATCTCCTCGGCCTCAAAGCGTTAGGGCGGCTGGGAAACTCGGGCATGTCCTGTTTCAACGTCGGCGATCACAACATTCTTCTCTGCGAGCGCGCGGCCAGTGTCGATAAAACATTTACCGAAGACCAGAACGTGCACCATTCGTTTACCGTGAGCCCTGAAACGTTGGTGCAGGCCTGTAAAATTTTCCAGGAGCGGAAGATTCCCATCGACCGCCTCTACTACCGCGGCAAGGGATTCTTCACCGGTCGGGAGCTTTATTTCTTCGATCCTAGCGGCAATCGGCTCGAGCTGCGCGACCCGACCTGGAAAACGGGGATGCCGGAACCCACGTTCGAAGAGCTCGCGCGCGCGTAAGGCGCCGCGTGATTGGACGACACACTACGGGTGTCGCCAGAATCAGATTTTCGATTGCGGTTGTTGGCGGGTCGCGACGGGGAATCGAAGGGTAAACGTCGTGCCTTTACCGAGTTCGCTTTCGACGTCGACCGTCCCGCCGTGGGCTTTCACTAGATTTTTCACGATATAGAGTCCTAAACCGCTACCCTCGGTTGAAGAAGCCCCCGGCAAGCGGCCGTATTCGGAAAATAGCAACGGCATTTCATCCTTTGCAATCCCGATACCCGTGTCGCTGATTTTTACCGAGACCCGATCGTCGACGGTCACAGTCGTCACGGTGATCTTGCCGTTTGTCGGCGTGAACTTGATGGCGTTGCTCAGGAGATTCCAAATCACGCGTTCGAGTTGGGGAATGGCGGCAAGAATTTCCGGCAGAGTCGGATCAAGTTTCAGTTCGAGAGACAAGTCGTTACTGCGCAGATCGACCGACTGTTGTTTAGCAACCTCCTGGATCAACGAGTTCAACGCGACCGGTGTTTCTAGCTGTTGGCTCTCTCCGCTTTCAGCCCTGGACGCATCCACAAATCCGAACCGCGTTTAAGGCATATTCTTGACCCGACACCCCAGCGAGATTCATGCCGACGACGTCGGCAAATCCTTTGATCACCGACAACGGACTCTTGATATCGTGGGCCAACCCGGAAACGAGCCGGCGTCTGACGATCTGCGCCTGTTCGGCTCGGTCGGCGCGTTTTCTTTCGTTCTTCACTTGATGCGCCAAATATCCGTAGAGCGCCGAGACGCCGAACAGAAACGGGAACCGAAGCAGCACTTCAGAATCCAACCAGATACTATTGTTGGTGGAATAATTGACGAGGGTAAATCCGACCGTCACCAGCAAAGCAGCAACCATCGTCTTGATCAGACTCTCGGCAATGCCGGCCAGCAACACGCACAGAGAAAAGAGCAGGAACAGGTCCCACGGCGACTCGCGATTGAGGCCGATGCCCAGAAGGATGAATGCGCCGTCGATGACGACGAGCGCGGCATCAAAGCGATCGGCGTGAAATGCCGCCGCCGGCAGCCTCTGCAGGAAAAGGGCCGAAAGCAACAACGTGACGATGAGTGCGAACACCCTCGCATCGGAATTGATCGTGCCGCCGCTAAACAAGGCAAAGTACGAAGTTCCAATGACGATCAGCCATTGCAGCATCCGTACAGCCTTGGCCTTATCCGACAAAGGAACGTCAGCGAAGTTCTTAAATCGCTCAGCCAAGCGATGCATAGTTATCAAATGGCCGCCACCGTCACTGAAGTGGATCCGCCCAATGGCATTGGAAAACATCGATGTCGCGACAGATTCCAAAAGTGCGCCGCCGACCTCAGCGAAATTGCCGGATCGTGGCGTGTGACCGGCCAAGTTGATCATTATCGACGGCAGTTTCGCTATAGACGGCGCGCAAATTCCGGGTTGGACATTGATATCATAAAGCCAGAGTCTTTGCATTGCCGCCACTTTCGTAATCGAGCTGAGACTGGCCGTGCAGCAATCCGTCGCGTCTATTTCGCGAGTCAGATTGACAACCCCGCGGGCCGCCGTTAGACTCCGGCCAACATTTCGGTTACTTACCACGGTTGGCGACGCGCCACGAAAAGGAGCAAATGATGATTTTGTCGAAGAATTCAGACGTCAAAGGCGTGGTTGTAAAATCAATTGAAGGCAAACCCATGTACGGCGGCGATCTGCTCGTCAAACCGCTGATCAAGGGTGATGAAATGACGTTTTTGGAAATTCATTACACGCCGGGCGTGGGCGCGCCGATGCACGTTCATCAGCACGAGTCGCTGGCTTACGTCGTCAAAGGAAAAGTCAAAATGACGGTGGGCAGCGACGAGTATATTCTCGGACCCGGCGACGTCTGCCGCCACCCCAAAGGAGTACCACACGGCGTCGAAGCCGTAGAGGCATCGGTGGTCGTCGAAATTAAATCTCCCGCTCCCGACATCACCACGTTCCTTGGGATGTGATTCTAGTACAGGAGAGAAAAGTATGGCGGGCAAAGTAAAATTTTTGATGATCGCGAGCATGGACGTCGATGCCGAGCATGAAGCGATTTTCAATGAAGTATACGATCGAGAGCACGTGCCGAACTTGAGCAAGGTTCCCGGCGTACTGGGAATCACGCGTTACAAACGCGGCACGCTCAACATGAACATCGGCGGCGAAACGAAGACCATCGAAATTCCCAACGAGCCGGCTTACACCGCTGTTTATGAGCTGGAGAGCCCCGAAGTTTTAACGAGTCCGGCGTGGGATAAAGCGATCGAAGACGGCCGCTGGCCCAGTCAAGTGAGACCCTACACAAAAAATCGCCGCCATGTTTTGCTGAAAATTATCGATGACTGAGACTATCCACGAACCGCTACTTTTCCGTACCCTGTAACGGCGATCAGCGTTGCCGTTGCTATAAAATCGCATATTGACTCGGCGCGTGACAGCCAATCGATGCTCGGTCATGCCGGGATTTTCCTGGATCATGACGATTTCCGGCCACGGACCGGCGTCGGGGCGGCCCAAATACGCGCGGATCGTGGCGCTGCGACTCGCATATTCAACCCGATCCGCTTTGACCGCCGTGGAAATGACCATCGATGATCTCCGATGAACCGCTCGCTGTTACTCCTCCCCGTACCAGGACATCTTCTGCTAGGTCAAATAACTCGGCGCAACGTGAGTTCATTGAATTTAGCGCGGCTAGCCAATATGATCGTGTTCTTAAATCGGAGAAGAGCATGGACACCATTCGATTTGTCGATACGACGATCCGCGACGGCCATCAGAGTTTGTGGGCGGAGAACATGACCACGGGCATGATGCTGCCCATTGCTAAGAACCTCGACGACGCGGGCTATGAAGGCATCGAGCTGATCTCGGGCTCGCACCTAAAGAAGTGCGTGCGCGAGCTCAAAGAAGATCCCTGGGAGCGCGTGCGCTTGGTGTCGCAGCAAATCACCAAGACGCCGCTGCGGCTGATCGCCGGACGGGTGAATACCTTCGAATACAATCCCCCGTCCATGTACTGGCTCTTCATCGAACGGATGTTTGCCAACGGCATCCGCGAAGCGCGCATTTCGGACGAATGGAACGACCCCGAAGGCTGGAAGTTTCGCGTCGGCGTATGCAAAGCGGTCGGCATGAAAACGATTTTAAATCTGATTTATTCCGTTTCGCCGAAGCACAGCGATGAATATTTCGCAGAGCGCACCCGCCACGCCGCGGCACTCAAGCCCTATCGACTTTGTCTCAAAGATCCTGGCGGACTCCTGACTCCGGAGCGGATGGATACGTTGGTACCGATTATCTTCAAGAACGCCAACGGTATTCCTATCGAATTGCACACCCACTGCACCACAGGGCTAGGACCGCTGTGCTGCATCAAAGGCATGAACTTAGGTATTCGATCGATCAACACGGCGCTGCCACCGCTGGCGGACGACTCGTCGAATCCGTCGCTGTTCAACGTCGCCAAGAATGCCCGCGCGCTCGGTTACGCAACCGACATTGATGAAGAGATCTTAAAACCCGTGTCGAGGCACTTCACCGCCATCGCCAAGCGCGAAGGCTTCACCATCGGCGCGCCGGTGGAATACGACTACTCACAATACCAGCACCAGGTGCCCGGCGGCATGTTGTCGAATCTGCGCTTCCAATTGCGCAAGGTCGGCATGGAGGAAAAGTATCCCGAGGCGCTGGAAGAAACGATCAGAGTGCGCGAAGAGTTTGGCTACCCGATCATGGTAACTCCGCTGTCGCAATTCGTCGGCAGCCAGGCGGCGATCAACGTGATCGTCGGTGAGCGCTACAAAGAAGTCACCGATCAGGTGATCAAGTTCGCCCTCGGCCATGCGGGCGCGGAAGGAGCCCGCGACATGAACCCCAACGTCAAAGCGAAAATCCTTGACCGCCCGCGCGCCAAAGAATGGGCCAAGTGGCAACCCGACGAACCGACGCCAGATGAAATGCGCCGACGCTTGGGCGCCGAAGGCACGTCGGATGAAGAATTGTTGCTGCGCTGGATCGTCGGCAAAGAGGACATCGATGCCATGCGCGCCAACCCGCGGCCGTTGGAATACTTGAATTCCGAACAGCCGCTCGTCAACTTACTACAGCAGCTTTCGAAACGCACGAAGAACCGGCAGATCTACGTTCAGACACCCAATTTCTCGGTAACCATGCAGAAGCGCACTTAAGTGTTGCGCTTGGGCGCCGTTCAAGGTTCAAGGTTGAAGATTCGGAATTAACGATTAAATGTCGAGACGCATCGCAACGGAACAAAGTATCGAAGCCTCGAAACTTTGAACATTGAACTTGGAACCTTGAGCTCAGTCTTCCGGACCACCTTGAACTAAGTTCGCGCCAGTGCAATAAGAAAAGAAATTTCACGAGGAGGCACTAAACAATGGCGAGAGATATCGTAGCGATCGACGTTCATGTTCACCTTTCCGATGAAACCACGCAAAAAGCCAAGGGAGACCGCACGGCGCAGATGGCGCGATATTTCGGCCGCGAACGGCCGCCGGTATCGATTGACGAGATGGCCGACCAGTACCGCGCGCGCAAGATGATGGCGGTGATCATGAATACTCGCGATGAAACGGATCCATGGACCGGCAAATTGGCACTCGACGAAATCAAACGCTGCAAAGATTTAGGCTTGTCCGGCATGGGCGAGCTCAATCCCGCGCGCCAGCACTTTTTCGCCAACGACGTGCGCTTCTATCCGCTCTGGGAACAGTGCGCCAAATTGAACCTGCCGATACTGTTTCACGGCGGGATGGCGGCGGCGGGCGCCGGCACGCCGGGCGGTATGGGCATCAAGCTTAAATACAGCCAACCCATCGCCATCGATGAAGTTGCCGCAGATTTTCCCGAACTGAAAATTATCAGCGCCCATCCGACCTGGCCATGGACGGCAGAGAGCTTGGCGATCGCGCGCCACAAGGCGAATTATTACATCGATCTCTCCGGCTGGGCACCGAAATATTTTCCGGCGGAGCTGGTCCATAACATCAACACGTTGCTGCAAGACAAAGCGATGTTCGGCTCCGACTGGCCGGCCATCGGTGTCGAGCGCTGGCTGGAAGAGTTCCAGCAGGTCAACATGAAACCCGAGGTGCGCAAGAAGATCATGCTGGATAACGCGGTGAAGTTTTTTGGCTTGACCCTGTAATCGTAGGGAATTTACGTGCACCATGCAGACGCGAAAAGTGTAGGGGCGCAGCATGCTGCGCCCCTACTTCCTGACCTTCGTGATGAATAACTATCTTCCAGATTTGCACAAATGGACGGCATAAAATTCGTCGACACCACCATTCGTGACGGCCATCAGAGCCTGTGGGCGGAGAACATGACCACTGGCATGATGCTTCCCGTCGCGGAAGCCATGGACCGCGCCGGCTTCGACGCCATCGAATTGATTTCCAGCTCTCATCTGAAGAAATGCGTGCGCGAGCTCAAGGAAGATCCCTGGGCACGCGTCAAATTGATGCGCGAACGGATGCCGCGCACCCCGCTGCGACTGAACGCCGGCAGATTCAGCGCCTTCGATCTCACGCCGCGCTCGATGTACCGCCTGTTCATGGAACGGATGGCGGCGAACGGCATCCGCGAAGCGCGCATTTCCGAAGAGTGGAACGATCTCGAAGGCTGGACTTGGAAATGCGCCGTAGCAAACGACGTCGGCATCAATCCCGTGCCGAATATCATTTACTCGGTCTCGCCCAAACACACCGACGAATACTTCGCCGAGCGCACGCGCCAGGCGGCGTCGCTCAAAGTCAATCGGCTTTGCCTCAAGGATCCCGGCGGGCTCCTCACGCCCGAGCGCCTGCAAACACTGGTGCCGATCATGTTCGCCAACGCCAATGGGATTCCGGTGGAGCTGCACACGCATTGCACCACGGGTCTTGGCCCACTCTGTTGCCTCGAAGCGGTGAAGCTCGGAATCGAGATCGTCAACACCGCTCTGCCGCCGTTGGCCGACGGTTCGTCGAATCCGTCGCTTTTCAACGTCGCGAAAAATCTCCGCGCCCTCGGCTACAAAACCCTGATAGACGAAGAAACTCTCAAGCCGGTGTCGGACCATTTCACTTACATCGCCAAGCGCGAAGGCTTTCTCATCGGCGAGCCGGTGGAATACGACTATGCTCAATATCAACATCAAGTGCCGGGCGGCATGATTTCCAACCTGCGCTTCCAGCTGCGCAAGGTCGGCATGGAAAGCAAAATCGATCAAGCGTTGGAAGAAACCATGCGCGTGCGCGCGGAGCTCGGCTACCCAATCATGGTCACGACGCTGTCGCAGTTCGTCGGCAGCCAGGCAGCGATCAACGTCATCGTCGGCGAACGCTACAAGGAAGTGACCGATCAAATCATCCAATATGCCCTCGGCTACTGGGGCAAAGAAGGTTCCGAGCTGATGGCGCCGGACGTGAAAGCGAAAATCATGGATAGACCGCGCGCCAAAGAATGGGCCGCATGGCAGCCGCCCGAGCCGTCTGTCGTCGAGCTGCGCAAAAAAATGAACGCCGAAAACGTCTCCGACGAAGAATTCTTGCTGCGCTGGAATCTTAACATCGAGGAGATCGACGCGATGCGTGCGGCGGGCGCGCCGAAAGAATACCTCACGTCGCGCCAACCGCTCGTGAATTTGCTCGACGCACTGAGCAAGCGCAAAGACTACCGTCAGATTGTTATCCAAAAAGGCGACATGCTCGTCTCGCTAAATCGCGGCAGGCCGGGTGCCTGAATTTCTCGAACACGAGCACGCATCAGATATGGACCGTTTCTTCTTCACCGCCGGCGCCATTGCCGCCTTCATCGCCGTCGCCTTCGGCGCGTTCGGCGCTCACTCGCTTAAAAATCGTCTGACGCCGGAGATGTTGAACATCTTTGAAACCGGCGTGCGCTATCAGATGTACCACGCGCTCGGACTCTTGGCTGTCGCCTGGGCATCTTCGCGCTGGCCGGAGAACAATCTCAACGCCGCCGGCTGGGCGTTCATCGTGGGCATCATAATTTTCTCCGGCAGTCTTTATATCCTCAGTATCTTCGGCATCCGCTGGCTCGGCGCCATCACGCCCATCGGTGGTCTCGCGTTTCTCATCGGCTGGGCCATCCTCGTCTGGTCCGTCGGACGGTAAAGCACCGATCACTGGAGTAATGGAGTACTGGAGTGATGGGTTCAAACCCAATTGTCCAACACTCCATTACCCCATTACTCCAATATTTACTTTTGCCTTTTCCCGTTCCATCGTTTAGCCTTTATTCATGATCATCGGCGTGCCGAAGGAAATTAAGACCGAGGAAAACCGCGTCGCGGTCACTCCGACCGGTGTAGCTGGTTTCGTCGCACGCAGTCATCGAGTGCTGATTCAAAAAGGCGCCGGTCTCGGCAGCGGGCTTAGCGACCGCGCTTACGAAGGAGCCGGTGCAACTATCGTAGAATCGGCCGCAACAATTTGGCAACAGTCCGACATGATCATGAAGGTCAAGGAGCCGCAGGAGTCGGAGTTCCCGCTCATGCGCGAAGGCCTGATCCTTTTCACCTATCTCCATTTGGCCGCAAACGAAACCGTCACACGCGCGCTGCTCGAGCGAAAGATCGCCTCAATTGGTTATGAAACGATCCAACTCGACGACGGATCTCTGCCATTGTTGGCGCCCATGAGCGAGATCGCCGGCCGCCTGTCGATCCAGGTCGGCGCCTGGTGCCTCCAGGCGGAAAACGGCGGGCGCGGAATACTTTTGGGCGGCGCTTCGGGAGTCCGCCCCGGAAAAGTTATTATCCTCGGCGCTGGCATGTCAGGTGCCGCAGCCTGCCAGGTCGCGACGGGGATGGGCGCTTATGTAAGCATCCTCGACATCAATCCGACCAAGCTCCGTTACATCCATGACATTCTCGGCGGGCGCCTAACCACCCTGATGTCCAACCGCAGTTATCGGCTCGGTTTTGATTCCGAGCGCGCAGGCGCCGAGGCTGATTTCCCGCTCGATGGTCAAACGCATGAAATCCGGCGCGGCGTTTGTCGACATTTCCATCGATCAAGGCGGCTGCGCTGAAACCTCCCGCCCGACCAACCACCACGCGCCGATCTATATCGAAGAGGACGTCGTCCACTACTGCGTCACGAATATGCCCGCGATCGTGCCGAATACTTCGACTTACGCGCTGACCAACTCGACGCTCTCTTACGGGCTGCAGCTGGCGAATCGCGGTTTTCCGCAAGCGCTGGCGCGCGACAAAGCCCTCGCCAAGGGACTCAATACATATAACGGGAAAATTACCCATGAAGGTGTCGCCAATGCTTTCAATCTGCCGTGGACGCCGGTCGAGGAGGTCATTCGCTCATGAGGCTCGTCACCCGTGCTGATTTCGACGGACTGGTTTGCGGCGCGCTGGTCACAAAATTCGAGCAGATCGAAGACTATCTATTCGTCGAGCCGAAATTCATGCAGGACGGATGGGTCGAGATCCGCAGCGGCGACATCATCACCAATCTGCCATATCATCCGAATTGCACCCTCTGGTTCGATCACCACATCACCAACACGACGCCGGATTTTCCCAAGCCGATCATGCTCGGCAAGGGCGGTTTCCGCCTGGCGCCGAGTGCGGCGCGCGTAGTCTACGAATACTATACGGAAGTAGGCAACAGGCAACAGGCAACAGGCAACAGAAATTCACCGGAAGAGATCGCGCAGTTTCTTGGCACTGAGCGAATGAAATATCTGATGCACGAAGCCGATCGCATCGACGCGGGCAAACTGGAACAGGACGACGTTCTCGATCCGCAGGGCTATGTGTTGATTTCGATGACCACCGACGGCAAGAACGCCGGTGACGAGCCTTACTGGCTAAAGATTATCGATCTGCTGCGCGACAAAACGCTGGAAGAAACGCTGAACGATGCCGAGGTTAAAAAACGCTGCCA
>VBKX01000247.1:982-14154 GCA_005879435.1 Deltaproteobacteria bacterium | reverse complement strand
CGTCAACGCTTGCGGCACGACTTCACCCTTGACCTCGGCGATTCGTTTGTAGCGTTCCAGTTTTTCCGGGATTTCAAGAGCCTGTTTGAGCTTCGTCAGCGCCAGATCTTCAACCCGGCTGGCGACGGCTTCATCAAGATGCGCCAGCGGTACGTGTCGTTTTGGCTTGCCGATTTCTCGGCGAATTTGCTCTTGAATTTGGATGAGCGGCTGGATCGCTTCGTGGCCCGCGAACAGCGCCTCCAGGATTTCACCTTCGGGCACGATTTGTGCGCCGCCTTCAACCATCACGATCGCGTCCCGGCTGCCGGAGAGAAATATATCCACGTCGCTTTCTTCGAGTTGGCTCTGGGTCGGATTCATGACCCATTGGCCGTCGACGCGGCCGATTCGCACGCCGGCCAGCGGTCCGTTAAACGGAATATCCGACACGTGCAAGGCGATCGAAGTACCCAACATAGCCACTACGTCAGGGTCGTTCTCGCGGTCGGCGGAAAGCACCGTGGCGATCACTTGGGTTTCGCAGCGCAGCCCTTCGGCGAATAACGGACGCGGCGGCGAAGGTCTTTTCTTGGTAGTCGACGGTTAGGGGAAAAAAGTCGGTATCCAGTTTCAAATCTTTGGCGGCCACCGCGGTGACCAAAACGACGGTCTCGCCGTAGCGTACCAGCGCCGCGCCGTCCGCTTGCTTGGCCATTCGGCCGACCTCAATAGATAAGGGCCGGCCATGAAAATCCAATTCAATTTTCTTAATCATATAGAAATCCTCTGGCGGGAGACGTGACTGACGGAGGCGAGGAACTGGCGGGCAACGGATTGGGCATAGCTATTTGCGTATTCCGAGCCGCTGGATAAGACTCTGGTATCTCTCAAAATCCGAATTGCGCAGATAATCCAGCAGCCTTCTCCTCTGCCCTACAAGCATCAGGAGGCCACGGCGAGAATGGTGATCCTTGACATGAACCTTGAAGTGCCCGGTAAGATGCTCTATGCGCTGGCTTAGAAGCGCGACCTGCACTTCTGGAGAGCCGGTGTCCGTCTGATGAACCCTGAACTGCTCAATGGTTTGTCGTCTCTGCGGTTCAGCAATTCCCATATTCTCCGCTCTTTCTTGTCTCTATCCTTCCTTGAGTTGGTTCACATTTAACACAAGGATATAGCCTTGTAAAGCACGCGGAATCTGCGCAACGAGGTGGCAGTCGTCGATTCCGCGATCCGCCGTTAGCAAAAACTTATAAAATTGTTTGTATCGCCGTTTCGATAAACATGATAAGTTGCCGCTATCGTGAAGAATGGCTTAAGCCGCATCTTATTACTAGTTTGTTTATTCTCCCTGCCCGTCAATTCGCTCCCGGCCGGGGAATACTACCGCTGGGTAGACGACAACGGTGTTTTGCACATTACCGACAATCTCCACAACGTGCCGCCGAAGCAAAGGGATAACGTAAACCGTATCCCGGCGCAAGAGAGCGCCCGAGTGGCGTCGATTCCTTTTGAGAAACATGGCCAGGTGGCGATCGTCCAGGCGACTTTGAATAATAAAAAGTCGGCAAAATTCGTAGTCGATACCGGCGCCAGTTATACCCTGATCTCGAACGCGCTCGCGCGCGAGCTCGCCATCGACGTGGGTCAGAATCCCAAGACCCTGCCGTTTCAAACCGCCAATGGATTGATCGAGGCGCCGGTGACCAACCTCGAATCGATCACGGTCGGTGGGATGGAAATCCGCAATCTCCCCGCTGCAATCCACGATGCCATGACCGACCCGCAAGTTTCCGGACTCTTAGGGTTGAATTTTTTGAGCAACTTCCGCATGGATATCGATACTCAAAAAGGCATGCTCTATTTGGAAAAAAAATGAACCGAATTAATTTCTCACTGGCGTTGAAGCTGGCGGGACCCGCGGTCCGGCAATCTATTCCATCTTAAATGGCAACGCGATAAATGCAAAACGGGCCGGTAGTCAATCCACCGACCCGTTTGTTGCCTTTCCTCTGAATCAACTTTCGCTAACTGCTAAATTACGAGCAGCCGCTCACGGCGCCGCAGTTCAATCATTTATAGCAAGCGCCACTGCGGATCATGATGGCACCGCAATCGGGGCATGGCGGCGCGTCTTGTTGATACAAGCTCGTCACGCTGCTGATCGTCGCTACCGGCGCCCCGCCGCGCGGCGCATGAGCGGCAATGGACACCACTTTTTTCTGGTGAACTTCCTCGACCGGGTCCCGTTTGACGATCCCCGCCTCCTGCTACGCATCACCGTCGAGAAATTTGCTGGCGAGCCAGCGGAAAATATAATCCATGATCGATTTGGCCATCGGAATGTCCGGGTTCTTGGTGAAACCGGAGGGCTCGAAGCGCATGTGACTGAACTTATCGACCAAGACTTGAAGCGGCACGCCGTATTGTAGCGACATAGAGATCGCTGTGGCAAAGGAATCCATCAAACCGGAGATCGTCGAGCCTTCCTTCGACATGGTGATAAAAATCTCGCCCGGCTGGCCGTCTTCATACATGCCGGCGGTGATGTAGCCCTCATGGCCGGCAATATCGAACTTGTGAGTGATCGAGCGTCGCTCATCGGGCAGCTTATGACGCAGAACTCGCGCCTCCTTGCTCTCCACAGCTACCGTCTTCTGCTCTTCTTTGTCTCTTGAGGTATTGAGCGGCTGCGTGCGTTTGGAGCCGTCGCGGTAGATGGCAATTGCCTTGAGTCCCAACTTCCACGACTCCATGTAAGCATGCATGATGTCTTCCACGGTGGCGTCGTTGGGCATGTTGATGGTTTTCGAGATGGCGCCGGAAATAAACGGCTGCACCGCCCCCATCATCTTCACGTGGCCCATGTAATGGATCGTGCGGCTGCCCTTCTCCGCCTTAAAAGCGCAGTCGAATACCGCGAGGTCGTCATCCTTGACATGCGGTGCCCCTTCGATGGTTTCGTGCTCCTCGATATATTCAACGATCTCTTGGCTCTGCTTAATGTCGTAACCCAGCCGCTTCAGGGCCCGCGGCACCGTATTATTGATGATCTTCAACATGCCGCCGCCGACCAGTTTCTTGTACTTGATCAGGGCGATGTCGGGCTCCACGCCGGTGGTGTCGCAGTCCATCATGAAAGCGATCGTGCCGGTCGGCGCCAGGACGGAAATCTGCGAATTTTTGACGCCGAAATTTTCCGCTTCGGTGCAAGTTTGATCCCAGGCCTCACGCGCTGCGGTGAGCAGATCGAGCGGCACATGGGTCGGTGAAAGTTTGTAGGCTTGGGATCGATGCTTGTTCAACACCCGGAGCATGGGCTGGCGATTCACTTCGAAGCCGGCGAAAGTGCCGGTGGCCGCGGCATTGCGCGCCGACTGCAAGTAGCCTTCGCCGGACATCAGGGCGGTCACCGCTGCCGCGTAGGCGCGCCCGCCGTCGGAATCGTAAGGCAGACCCAAGGTCATCAACAACGCGCCGAGGTTGGCATAACCCATACCGAGCTCGCGGAACGCATGGGCATTGGCCGTGATCTCAGCAGTGGGATAGGAAGAATTGTCGATCAGAATATCCTGGGCGAGTATAACGATATCGACCGCGCGGCGGAACGATTCAGTATCGAAGACGCCGTCCTCGCGCAGATACTTGAGCAGATTGAGCGATGCCAAATTACACGCCGAATTGTCCGAGTGCATATATTCGGAGCAGGGATTAGACGCATTGATCCGCGCCGTATTAGAGCAGGTATGCCAATCGTTGATCGTCGTGTCGTACTGCATACCTGGATCGCCGCAGAAGTAGGCGCTTTCGGCGATCGTGCGCATCAGATCGCGAGCCTTGTAGGTCTCACAGGGTTGACCGGTGGTGACAAACTTGGTCTGCCACTCGCGGTCCTCTTGAACCGCCTGCATGAACTCGTCGGTCACGCGGACCGAGTTATTAGCGTTCTGGAAAAACACGCTGCCATAGGCGGGACCATCCAGACTTTTTCTCTTCTTCGACTTTGCACTTGACGAACTCTTCGATATCGGGATGGTCGACGTCTAAGACAACCATCTTCGCGGCACGCCGCGTCTTACCGCCGGACTTGATCACGCCTGCCGATGCGTCGGCAGCCTTCATGAACGATACCGGGCCGGAAGCCGTACCACCGCCGGCCAATTGCTCTTTAGCCGAACGGATTTTAGATAGATTGACACCGGAGCCCGAGCCGCCTTTGAAGATCACTCCTTCCTTTCGGTACCAATCGAGAATCGAATCCATGGTGTCTTCGACCGATAGGATGAAGCAAGCGGAGCACTGGGGTTTTTCCTCGATGCCGCAATTGAACCATACCGGACTGTTAAAACAGGCTTTCTGGTGCAGCAAAATATGCGTCAGTTCGTCGGCAAACGCAGTCGCATCCTGTTCCGTCGCGAAGTAACCGTCCTTCTTGCCCCAGCCCGTGATTGTACTGACCACCCGACCGATCATTTGGCGGACGCTGTTTTCTCTCTGGGGAGTCCCCAAGGGGCCGCGAAAATACTTTGAAACAACCACTTGTGTGGCCATTAAAGACCAGGATTTAGGGATCTCCACGTTCGACTGCTCGAACACAACCTTGCCTTTTTCGTTGGTAATGGAAGCCGTGCGCAACTCCCACTCGATTTCGTCGTAGGGGCTTACCCCTAATTGACTGAAATACCTTGCTATTTTCAGTCCGCCTGGGGTCGCCACTGCCGTTTTGGAGATACCCGATTCGGCCGCGTGAGAAGTACCCGTCGCCATCTTTGCCTTTCTCCCTTCCCCTTATTAAAATCTCGATATATGGTGTTGGTCTAACGATAGATGCACTAGATTTTGTAGTTCTACAAACCTGCTACCTATTTGTCAATAAAAATTTTTCGCCCACGGATTTGCTGTGAAATTCCGCCGGTTTTTATGACTTCGGGGAATTAAAAGGAAACCCATTCCTAGACTAGAGTCGAGATTTGACTTCTGCTAACGTCGTTCCGACGGACGCAATGGCCAAGAAAACCCCGCAGATAGAGAGTGTCGGCACCGTGCTCGATCAGTCGCTAAAGCGCCTAGACCTGGCGTCGCGCCTGGACGACTACGGTGTCTGGCCGATTTGGCAAGAAGTGGTCGGAAAAGTGATCGCTCGCAATGCTCAACCGGAAAAAATTCGTAATGGGACGCTCTTCGTGAAGGTGTCCAGCCCCGTGTGGATGCAAGAACTACAATTCATGAAAGAGATGATCGCTGAGAAACTCAATCAGCGCCTGAAAAACGAAGTGGTCAAGACGATTTTTTTCATGGTTGGCAGGATCGACACGCCGGAAAAAGATTCTGACGAACCGCAGACACTGCCGGTCGACGAACCGCAGCGTGCAGCAAGCGATAAGTTTTTGCAGTCCATCGACGACCCGGAGATTCGCGACGCTTTTCGAAAGCTCCTAAAAAGCTTCGCCCGGCGAAAACCAAAAGGCTAAGAACGCGCTAAGAATTTTACCTCGAGGCGCATTGCGAAATTAATCTCTCCCCTGCGATCTGCGCCGCTACTTCGGCACTATACCCCTTGTCCCGCCGATAGATGATCAGGGGCGGCAAAACCTCGATTCCGCTTCTGCCCCCTTTGATCCCTTCCACCAAAACCAGCGATGCGTCGACGTCGGCGAACGAATGCACCATGCGCAGCCGCTTCGGCTCGACGCGGGCCAGACGCATACTTGACAGCAAATCGACGGCGCGCCTTGCTGAATAAATCAGCGCCATGCGACCTTTGAGGCGGAGCAAAAATGTTGCAGCGGCGAGAAAATCTCCCAGGTCACCTTGTATCTCATGGCGCGCGACCCGTTTCTCATCGTTCGGACTGATTCGGCCGCTACTCGGTTTACGAAACGGCGGATTGCAAACCACCCCATCGAAGCTCTCGGGCGGAGCCACCGTATCAATGGCGCGCACATCGCCGCGGCGAATTTGAACTTTCCTTTCGAGTCCATTGAGCTTCACGTTTCTTTCAGCGCGCTCGGCCATCGCGGGTTGAAACTCGATGCCGGTAATTGAAACCTGTGAATGCAAGCTCGCCAAGATCAGCGGGATAACGCCGTTACCCGTACCCAGATCGACAACCGTCTCCTTCGGCTGCACGGAGACAAAATGAGCCAACAGCAGCGCGTCGAGGGAGAGTCGATAGCCACTGCGGCTTTGCAAAAATCTCAACTTGCCATGAAAAAGCGCATCCAGTGTTTCTTCGCTCATGGGGGATCGCGCCCGTTCGCCGTTCACGTCGTCGATATTGTCGTCGAGCCGGCTCGCCGATTTGACCGGCGACATGTCGTCCGCTGCTCCCATATAATAAACCTCGTAATTGCTCCTCTATCTTGCAATGAGCGGTAGATTTCTATATTAAGTTTTGAATTCCAGAACTTCGTTTCGCTTCACGCTAAGAACACATGCTTTCCCTTCTGGGCCGAATCGGCCGTTATGCGACGGAACAGATCGCCGGCATGGGCAGGATGTTCTCGTTCCTCATGTCGGCGATATTTCTGGCCTTCCGTCGTCCAGCCAAGATTTATCTCATCATCCATCATATTAAAACGATTGGCGTGGAATCGCTTTCGGTCGTCGCCCTCTCGGGATTTTTCACCGGCATGGTCATGGGCTTTCAAGGCTATTACAGCTTGCGAAAATTCAATGCCGAAAGTTGGCTCGGGTCGGCGACGGCCTTGGGCTTGTTGCGCGAGCTCGGTCCGGTGCTCTCGGCATTCATGGTTACCGGCCGAACGGGGTCGGCCATGGCGGCCGAGCTGGGAACCATGCGCGCCACCGAACAGATCGATGCGCTCGATTCGATGGCGATCAATCCGGTCAAATATCTTGTCTCGCCGCGCGTTATCGCGAGCCTCCTTGCCATGCCTCTACTGACCGCTATTTTCGATGTCATCGGGATTTTCGGTTCTTATGTAGTCGGCGTCAGTCTTCTGGGGGTTAGTTCCGGAAGCTTCTTTGCAGGCATGGAAAACAGCATCGTCTTCCATGATGTCTACAGCGGCTTTGTCAAATCCCTCTCCTTTGGACTCATCATCACCTGGATTTGTTGCTACAAAGGATTTTATGCTCCGCCCATGGCTACCGGCGTAAGCCAAGCCACGACGGAGTCCGTGGTGCTTTCCTTTGTGCTCATACTCGTCTGGGACTATTTCCTCACTTCCATCATGCTTTGACACGATGATCCGCGTCGTTAATCTACACAAGGGCTTTCGTGGTCAGCAGGTGCTCAAGGGAGTGAACTTGGAGTTTGCGACAGGCAAGATCACGACGATTGTCGGCACCAGCGGCTGCGGTAAAACCGTCTTACTCAGACACTTGAATGCTTTGCTGCGGCCCGACGAGGGCGAGGTTTTCGTGGACAGTGTGGACATCGTCAAACTTCCGCAAAAAGAACTGTACGAGATTCGCGCTAAATTCGGCGTGCTCTTTCAAGGCGCTGCCTTACTCGATTCGATGACCGTCTTCGATAACGTCGCCTTTCCGCTGAGAGAAAAAACCGAGAGCACGGCAACTGAAATTAAAAAAAAGGTCGAGGAACGATTGGAACAGGTGGGCTTAGGCGAGATGGGCGGGAAACTTCCCGCGGAACTGAGCGGCGGGATGAAAAAGCGCGCCGGTTTGGCCCGCGCTCTGATCATGGATCCGGAGATCGTTCTATTCGACGAACCGACGACAGGCCTCGATCCGATCTTGGCAAGCAGCATCCATCAACTGATCGCGCGCATGCATGCGACTTTCGGTTTCACCGGGGTTCTGATCAGCCACACCATTCCCCAGGTCTTTGACATCTCCGATTACGTTGCTATGCTCGCCAACGGCGTTATTGAAGAACTTTCGCCGCCGAAAACTTTTCGCGCCTCGCAAAATCCGGTCGTGCAGCAATTTATTCAAGGCAAGACCGAAGGGCCCATCCATGTTCTGTAGGAGTTGCAAAAGTGAACCAATCGCGCACTGATATCATCGTCGGCGTCTTTGTCCTCCTGGGGCTCGTCTGCCTGGGTTATCTCGCGATTCGCCTTGGTAAACTTGAGCTGTTCGGCTCGCAAGGTTATATCGTCATTGCCGATTTTGTCTCTGTGGCCGGACTCAAGCTCGGTGACCCGGTGGAAATTGCCGGCGTCCATATCGGTAAAGTGGAAGGCATCGGCTTAGCCGACGACCGCGCGCGCCTGACGCTGAGAGTCAGTGATGGAATCAAGCTGCAGGACGATGTCATCGCTTCCGTTCGCGCGCGGGGTCTAATCGGCGACAAATTTGTGCTGATAACGCCGGGCGCCTCGGATAAAATCATTCCCCCCGGCGGGAAGATTCGGGAAACCGACTCGCCGCCGGACATCCCTGACTTGATTGGCAAGATCGTCGGCGGCGATCTAACATCGAAAAGCGGAAAAAAAGATGACGCTCAGAAGTAGTCGCACGACAAAAGTATTCGCATTCCTGTTGTTGATTCTGGCGGCAATCACGGCACAGGCCGACGCCGGACTGCCGACCGATCAGATTAAGACCACCGTCGATAATGCCCTCACGGTGCTTAGAGATCCGAAACTGAAACCGGCGGCAAAGCTCAAAGATCGCCGCGACCAACTGAAGCAGATTTTATTCGCGCGCTTTGACTTTACCGAGATGGCCAAACGCGCTCTCGGAGCGCATTGGCGTCGTCGCACGCCCCAGGAACAAGAGGAATTCGTGCGGCTCTTCACCGAGGTCCTCGAGCGCGCCTACGCGGATATCATCGAGTCCTACACGGACGAAAAAATTGTTTACGTCAACGAGCGGGTCGACGGCACCTACGCCGATGTCGGCAGCAAGATTTTTACCGCCAAGGGGGAAGAATATTCCATCAACTACAGGGCGCATTTGGTCAGCAACGAATGGAAGGTATATGACGTCGTCGCTGAGAACATAAGTCTAGTGAATAACTACCGGTCGCAATTCAACCGAGTCATTTCCCATTCGTCCTACGAAGATCTCTTAAGCCGCCTCAAAAACAAAACCGATTTCGTCGCGCCGAAAAAATCACAGTGAAAATAAATTCTTCTCGTCCGCACGCCATGACCCCTAAATCATCGGTCGGCCCGGCACGCCCGATGTAATCCCACGGCGGCGAACCATACCGCGGACCTTCCGAAAACCGCCCTTGACTCGCCGCAATACCCGCAGTATTCCGAACTTACCGACCAGGTAAAGGAGAAAGCCCCCATGGCAACAAATATCGATTGGCATTCGCATCACACGGCTCCGGAAATCTCGGATCGAATCAAGGACCTCACCGGCAAGCGGCCTCACATCGATGCCCTGGATTCGCCGGATTTTTCCAAGCGCATCAGGGAAATGGATGAAGCGGGAGTCGATGTGCAGCTTATTTGTCAGGGGGCCGGCGTCTATGCGGATCAATTGCCGCCGGATCAAGCGCTCGACATCGTGCGCATGTCGAACAACGTGCTCGCGGAGCGGCTCGAGGGCCATAAAGACCGCTTGCTGGGCGTCACCGCGCTATCGCTCAAGAACATCGCCGCCTCGGTAGCGGAGATCGCCCGGACGGCAAAACAAGGTTTTCGCGCCGTGCTGCTTTACCCGCACGTCGACGGCAAGATGCTGGTCGACACGCCCGAGATGGATCCCATCTTCGCAAAGATCTCCGAGCTCAACTTGCCGATCTTTATGCACGGCGCCGGCACCGCGCAAGATCCGACCCTCGCCCGCCTCGAAGACGGCGGCGCAGGCGTCGCGTACGCCGTGCTGTCGGACGGCGAAGTCGCCGAGTGCTGCTTGCGCATGATCGCGAGCGGCTTGTTCGATCGCTATCCGAACTTAAGAATTGTCATCCGCAGTTCCGGCGGCGGCTTGCCGCTCTTGCTCCACCGTTTTTTTTGGAAGCACAAAGGGCCCGACGGTGAGCGGCGCTATTCGGAAATTTTCCTCGAACACTTTCTCATCGACTGCGCCAGCTCCGATGCCCGGACGCTGTCGTTTCTCATCGACAAGATGGGCGAGAACAACATGGTGTTCGGATCCGACTATGGCGGCGGGCTCGATCGGCTAAACAGAAGCTTTAACGCCATCTTGGCGCAGTCCAATCCCGAGCATGTAAAAGGTTTCATGGGAAAAAACTCCCGCCGCCTGCTGCATCTATAGTTCTCTGCAAACGGCTTGCACGATTTGAACCTTTTGAACAACTTGAACGAGCGCATTCCGTTATGATCGGCGGCGGTATCCTCGGTCTCGCCACCGCGCTGAAGCTGATTCGTGCGCATCCAAATTTACGTCTGCTGATCCTGGAGAAAGAAGCTGAGCTCGCGCGCCATCAAACCGGTAACAACAGCGGCGTGATCCACTCCGGCCTTTATTACCGGCCGGGATCTCTCAAAGCGCGCTCCTGCGTCACCGGTCGCAGAGAGTTAATGGCGTTTTGCGACGACAATGCTATACCCTACGAAATCTGTGGCAAGGTCGTCGTCGCCACCAGTCAAGAAGAACTGCCGCGCCTAGAGGAACTCCATCGGCGAGGGATAGCGAATGGCCTCAAAGATCTAGAAATTATCGGGCCTGAAAAGCTGAAAGAACTCGAACCGCACGCCACCGGCATCAAAGGTCTCCATGTTCCCGAAACCGGCATCATCGACTACAAAAAAGTCGCCGCGGCTTACGCCGAGAAAATTCGTGACGCGGGCGGCGACATTCGCCTGTCCCAACGGGTGGTGGGTATCCTGAACCGCCCCGAGGAAATCGTCCTGCAAACCTCCGGCGGCGATTATCGCACCAAACACTTGATCAACTGCTGCGGCCTCCAATCGGACATCGTCGCGCAAATGATGGGCGGCGATAACAATAGCGAGGAGGAGCACCGCATCATTCCGTTTCGCGGGGAATACTACAAGATCGCGCCGGAGCGGCAATTCTTGGTGCGAAATTTAATTTACCCTGTGCCCGATCCGACCTTTCCGTTTTTGGGCGTTCACTTCACGCGCATGGCTAAAGGCGGAGTGGAAGCCGGTCCCAACGCCGTGTTCGCCTACGCGCGCGAGGGCTACCGCCACACCGATATCAATCTCACCGATCTGTGGCGCACGATTTCATTCAAGGGTTTTTGGGCGATCACGGGCAAATATTGGCAGACCGGTTTTGGTGAGCTGTACCGCTCACTTAGCAAGTCGGCATTCGTGCGCGCCCTGCAAAAGCTGCTGCCGGAAATCCGCGAGAGCGATCTCGTTCCCGGCGGCGCCGGCGTGCGCGCGCAAGCCGTATCCGCCAGCGGCGCGCTGGTGGACGACTTTGTCATCAGACAAACCCGCAACGCCATTCACGTGCTTAACGCGCCGTCGCCCGGCGCCACGGCGTCGCTCGCCATCGGCCAGCAAATCTGCGAGATGGCCGAGAAAAATTTTCAACTACAGCACTGATAGAATCCTACGGAACCTTGCTTCCTTCCTTTTCGAGCCAGTAATTCGCAATGTCAATGCACGGGTAAAACCGCGCTCCATCGTGACCTTGGACATAGCCGATGAAATGATCGAGCAGCTTGCTCATTCCGGATCTACCGCTTACGTGCACATGGCACGCGTAACAAAATTTCATTGGATGCCTGCGAGACTCCTCGTAACTGGCATCGAACGCGAGCTGCAATTGCTTTAGTCCCGCCTCCAGGCCTAGCGGCACGAGGTCGTTGTCGGTGTAATTCGGCATGACATAGCCCACGGACACGATTGTTTTTCCGTTGACGTCGATGAGATAAGGAACATCCGAGTCGGAATAGTCGGCAGTCCAAATAAATCCTTGCTCCGCGCATATCTCCAGCGTGTTCGGCGTCGGCCGCGGCCCGGGGGACATATAGCCGACGATTCGCTGCTGAGCGACCCGTTCCAATGCGGCGACGGATTTAACCACGGAGTTTCGTTCGTCATCCTTGGTCTTGAAGACAGGAGGATGCATCGCTTGATCCCATCCGTGGGTGGCGACCTCGTGACCTCTCGTCTTCACCTCGCGCACGCTTTCCGGGAACAGCTCGGCGACCAGCCCGCTCGTGACGACCGTGGCTTTGATTTGGTGCCGGTCGAGGACATCGAGGAGACGCCAAACGCCGAATCTGGCGCCATATTCGCGGCCGCCCAGCGCGAGGGAGTCAAATGTATGATGCGCGCCTTGGGGCATCGGTCTGGCGATGGTCGGTGTGGATTCCCATTCGTGCAGCAAGATGAGCGTCACCGCCATCCTGGCGCCGCCGGGCCACTCCGTGAACCATGCGGGTCGCCTGGGGCGCTGCGGTCGGAAATTCCACTGATACGGCGCTACTAAATCGGGGAAAGCCATGAGGTCACCGCTCCTTTTACATTTGAAATTTCCTAGCGCGTCTGGATGCGCCGCCTGCCGCTATCCATACGTATGTTATTTTTCACTGTGCCGGCTTGAAAGTGTCGCGAAACAACGCCACGTACTTATCGAAGTCATCCATCACTGACTGCTCGAACGGCAGCAGTTTGTAGGGTTTCAAATAGGGCGCGGTGACGTCGGGGCGCGTCGGAATTCTTCGGCTCGCGCGAATTGTCTCCATGCCCGGTCGCGACAGGAGAAAATCGTAGAACAACGCCGAGGTGTAAACGTTTGCCCCCGTGCTGGTGATCGCCGCGGCGACTTTGGAAATCGGAATCACGCCGTCCAACACCGACCATTCCACCGGCGCGCCCTGCGCTTTGGCGCGCTCCACGGTGTGAACCTGGAGCTCTGCGGCGAGGGGAAATTCGCCGGCCGCCATCAGTTGCCCGATCAGCGAATGTCCCTTGCGCCATTGCATTTGCTGCGCCGCGAGTTTTTTCATGTAATCCAGCGCGGCCTCTTTGCCGTCGCGCCGCTCCAAATAGCGCAACGAAACCACGAACCAGTTGTACGGCTCGTTATCCATGGCGATGCCGCCCTTCCACTTGGGATTGAGCAAATCTTTGTACGATTTCGGCGCGGCGTCTTTGGAAACCATCTTGGTATTGTGCGCTGGCACCCAAGCCGATGTATACAGTCCGGTCCAATAGCCGTGCGGATCTTTGCTTTCCGGCGGAAAGAGAGAATTTTCCACGCCTTGATATCGCATCAACAGCTTGCGCTTGATCATGATCGACAGCTCGAGCTCCGGCAGGCTGACAATATCCGCCTTGAACGCGTTGGCGCGC
>VBKX01000247.1:0-805 GCA_005879435.1 Deltaproteobacteria bacterium | reverse complement strand
TCACGAGGACAGCGGTTATCACCAACGACCAATGATTCATTTTGAGACTCCAGTCTTTCTTAAAGCTCGGCTCCGACTCCCTCGCCCGCTTGCGGGAGACGGATGGGGTGAGGGTTGTCAACGCGGCGAAACGAATATCGGCTTTGATTCGTCGTGTCAATCGTTCAACTTTGACCGTATTGTTGATTTCCGCCCGGTCGTCAAATATCGTGACCGAACAGTCAACGGAGGTAGATTCCGCATGATCATCGAATACAAAGGCAAGTCGCCGAAAATTTCACCGACCGCCTTTATCGCGCCCACCGCCGTGATTATCGGCGACGTGACCATCGGCGACGAAGCGAGCATCTGGTGGGGCGCGGTGCTGCGATCAGACCAAAATCAAAATCCGATTGTCGTCGGCGCGCGCACCAGCATCCAGGATAATTGCGTGCTGCATTCGGGTGAAGCGCCGACGATCATCGAAGACGACTGTACCATCGGCCACGGCGCCATCATGGAAGGCCCGCTGATCAAACGCGGCGCGATCATCGGCATGAATGTCACGCTCTTGGAAAACGTCGAGATCGGCGAAGAAGCACTGATTGCCGCCGGCAGCGTTGTCGTGCCCCACACCAAAATACCGCCGAGAGTGCTTGCCGCGGGCGCGCCGGCGAAAGTCAAAAAGGAATTGGCCGGAGAAGCTCTGCACTGGATCAAAATGGGTTCGTCGACGTATGTGAATCTCTGCAAAAGTTATCTCGGCGGCGATTTCAAAGTCATCGGATAAGTCCCTGGAGATATCACCAACAGGAGAAGCACTCAT
>VBKX01000246.1 GCA_005879435.1 Deltaproteobacteria bacterium | reverse complement strand
GCCGCGCACGCCGATCGACCATTTGTTGGCATCGACTCTGCTGACTTCCACGCCGGGAGCCAAACGCAATGCTTCTGGAATGCTCGTGACGCCCGACCGGCGAATATCTTCTTGCGTGATCACAAAAATGGCCGCGGCTGTCTCGCCGACCTTTTGCTCTTTTTTGGCGACCGATGTGACTTCGACATCCATGAGCTGTTCGAGGCTGAGTTGCTTTAAAACCGGGAGTGAACTTTGCTGTTGCGCCGTCGCGCAAGGAGATCCGAAAAATAGAAAGAAGACTGTAAACGCGATTCCAATGCTGACATCGGAAATGACCGCGTCTACGAAATTGGCTCTTGAAGGAGTCAGGTTAGATCTCAAATTCATCAGTCTTCCTTCGCGGAAAGCATAGTCCGTGCCTAGCCTAACAGCCTAAAATTTAAAGAGATTTAAGCTTCGTGCGGCCTGGGAGATCCAATCGGGACAAATTTGGACTTATTGGGCGAATCGGTACAAATCGCAACACCTGCTGCAGATAACGCTAAATTGCGCACCCGTGGACTGAAGCAGACTCGGAGAGGAACGAACGAGCCCCGAGGAGCTGTCATTTTTGGAGGTCGTGAATCGATCATTTCCATTGCCCGACGAGCGCAAAAACTGACAAAGCCCATGATTGCTAGATCGATCTTTTGCCGCTGAAGTTTAGGCTCTTCTAAGAATTGAAGCTCACGGCACGAGGTAGCGCGCCGGAATCAGGACTTTGTAGAGAAGGGTCGCCGAGCTAGGCGACGCCGTTTCGATACTTGCCGCACCGCAAGCGATGCGCAGGTTCACGCTTGAAGCGACCGATCCGGCGTGAGTCACTCTAGAGTATTATCAAAGAATTAGTTTTAGAATTTTTTGGCGATGCGCCTGAGATACAACATCTCAATTCGTCATCCGTTCAGAAGCCGCGGTGATGGAACGACGTAGTGATTCCGGGCGTGATGCTTCGATGGATAGAATAACATTCTCGACGTAGAAAAATTCTTTCCTGGTTCTAAACAACTATGTTTTGAGCAATTTCAACGAGACGATTCCGGTCAAAATTATCATTATGCTATAAGTCGCGCGTGGATGCGCTTTCATGAAAGAACGTGACGATGACGGCGATTCGCACGGCAAATTCGCTCTGGGTCAGAAAGACAACCCAACCGGGCTCCACGCGAAGGTTAAATTTTCTTAAAAATTCCGTCGCCGGCACCGAGCGCCGCTCCGCTTCAATCGAGAAAAGCTATTTCTCCAACAGCTTCTTCATCCGTTCGATAACCTCCGGCGGCTGAACCATGATTTCCTTGGCGGTGCTCTCCAGATCTTCACCTCTCAACGGATCTAAATCCCATTTCCGCTTCTGCGCGTCGGCGACCAGCGCCGGGTCGCTCATCGCCTTCGTGAAGGCGTCGCGCAGAACCTTAACCCGGTCCGCGGACATTCCCGGCGGCGCGATAAAGGGCCGACCGAGCTCGCCGGAGGAAAGCAGGACTCGCGCCAGCCGCTTCGTAGCATCGGGGGTTTTGTAAGCTTCCATCTGCTCATAGACAGTCGGAACATCCGGCAATTTCGGATAACGCTTCGCGCCGCTTTGAACCAGGCCTCGAACAAATCCATTTTTGATCCATGCCCGGGTCGGCTCACGGCCGACGTAAGCCGAAACAGTTCCAGCACGGCAGTGCACTTCTCCTTTCTCGATGGCCAAATTCATTTCGCCGCCGCCGCCATAACCGAGCACCATGTTAAGTTTTATGCCGAGACCCTCCTCAAGCAGTCTCGGTAACAGATAGCCCAATCCGGCGCGCGCCAAAGCCGCGCACCTTGGCGGCTCTTTGACGTTGCGCAGATCGTCCAGCGTTTTATACGGGAAGTCAGAGCGAATAAATAAAACTTGATCGACGGTTTCGGGCGAACCGATCCAGGAAAACTTCGGCCAGTCGAACTTCACGTCTTTCGATCCGAGAAGTTGATCGATGTAATTGGCCGGATTAACCACGCCGACGGTCAAACCGTCGGGCTTGGCGATATTATAGATATAGTTGGCGGCGATGATCGCTCCGGCGCCCGGCATGTTCTGCACGATGACATCGGGATTTCCGGGAATGTGTTTGCCCAGATACTGCGCTAGAAAGCGCCCCCAGTCGTCCATCGCTCCGCCTGCCGAGTTTCCCACCACGAGTCTGATCGTTTTGCCTTTAAAAAATTCTTGCGCGCTCTCCTGCGCGGCGCTGGCAACGAGCGCGAAACTGAACAGGAACGACAACGAAATGACAATTTTTTTCATGATACGACCCCCTGCATCAAGCCGATGAGCGTGACAATCCGTAACTTTAAGCTGATTGAGTGGGACTAAAATCCACTTAGTCCGCTCGACAAAATCCGAACCGGGTCCGATGTGTGAATCCCTAAACTAACCAGATCGATGATCCAACCGTGATTCCAGCCAGCCAGCAGCGAGAAGTAATCCAGCCCGTATCGCCGTGTCAAGACGACAATCAAAAGATATAAAACCCTCGACCGCGTCCGGATCGTCAAAATGACAGAGATAAGAGAGCTTATAAAGATTTTCAGCAGCATAGCTTTGAGCTGCGTATTTCTCCTTTACGCAGGTTCAGTCTCCGTACGTGCCGGCGAGTCCAAGCCGGCATGGGAGACCGAGTGGAACGAAACCGTCGAGGCAGCCAAGAAGGAGGGACAGATCGCCGTCTATCACACCCGCGGCCCCTTCGATAAGCTGTTTGCCGATTTCAGTAAGCGCTACCCCGGGATCAAATTTATATCGGCCACGGGGCGAGGAGGCGAGCTGATCTCGAGGGTGATGAGCGAGCGGCGAGCGGGGAAATACTTGGTCGATATCTACCTCGGCGCGACCGGCACACCCCTCGACGTTCTCTATCCGGGAAAATTACTCGAGCCGATCCAGCCTATTTTGGTTCTGCCCGAAGTTAAGGATCAGTCGAACTGGTTCGGCAAACGCCATCATTACGGAGATCCTGAAGGCAAATACATCTTTGTCTTTGAAGGCGTCGTCCGCTCGGACATGGCCTACAACACCACGCTTGTCGAAACGAAGGAGTTTACTTCCTATTGGGATCTGCTCAAGTCCAAGTGGAAGGGCAAGATCGCCGCCATCGATCCCAAGCTGGCCGGCTTCCCCGAGGGATTTCTTCAGTTCGCCTACTACCACGCCGATCTCGGCGCTAAATTTCTACGACAGCTTTTTGGCGAAATGGATATCACCATATCGCGCGACGGCAGGCAGATCGTCGATTGGCTCGCCGTGGGGAAATTCGCCATCGCCATCGGGACGTCGGCTAGCGATATTCAAGCCGGCATGAAGTCGAATCTGCCGTTGTCCCGCTTCGAGCCGCGCGCTTTCAAGGAAGGCATCTACATGCGCGCGACCCAGGGCTCCCTCAGTATCTTGAACCGTCTCCCTCATCTCAACGCGACTAAAGTATTCGTCAACTGGCTGCTGTCCCGCGAAGGCCAGACTAAGTTTCAAAATCATTTTATGCGCATCGATCCCGTTTTCAGTTTGCGCGACGATGTTGTCGTGGATCCTAGCGTCGAGCCCTATCGGCCCAAGCCCGGTGACAAGTTCATGCCGGTGTATCGGCCGGAATACCGAGATCTGCAAGGCGCCTATAAGGTGATCGATGAGGCAGCCACGCGATAGTCGTCTAAAAAAAACCTCGCGGCGGAAAAAACCAGTCTAAATCTGCGATCCGAGCTATTAAACCTCTCGAGGCAATCCGTTAATGCCCGTTTCGTCGTCCTCGCTGTTTTTCTCTGCGTCTTTTGGCGGCGGTTGCGCTCCCACCCAGCCGTAGGCGGTGATATCGATCATCACCGCGTCGGGTCCTTTGTACTTCTCTTCGAAGAAGCTCGTCGTCGCCGTCTCAGGACGGCCGAAGCGGTATTCCGCGCCAGACTCGTCCAGGCGACGCCGGGTGTCCTCAATGTCGTCAACCCAAAAGCCGAAGTGGTGCAACCCAAACACGGGTCCAAGTCCATCCTGGCGGTCCGCAGCCTCGACAGTTTTGAAGCGCAGCACCGCCATGTTGATTGTGCCATCGCTCAGATACTTCTCTGGATCAGGTGTGTGCACCGCTATGTGTCTCAGCTTGGCCATACAGCCTCCTTCTTTTGAGCCGATATGCGCTACGACGTTCTGAATTCAGAAACTTTCAGCCCGCGATATAGATTAGGCAGGTTCAGGGTGAGCGTCAAGGGATAGAAGCGAGACAAGAATGGCGTCCTCGCGTTAAGTTTTTGCAATTACGAAAAAGTTCAAGTCAGGGCTGCTCTGTTCTGGTAAAAAACAATTACGACGTGATACAAGCAGGCCGGCGACAAGGATCAATGGCCGCGCCGGCTTATGGCGCTTGATCATACCCGCGTAGAGAGACGAGAATGCAGAATGATTTCTGCGCCGTTGCCATGAAAAAAAAGGGAATCGGTAGCGCAACAAGCGACCTTGGGCGGCCAACTCAGATTCTTTTAATGAATTAATAGTGCACCAACAAAAAGTCAGGAGGATAAAGCCATGAGCAATCTCACTGCTATCGATGCCGACGGACATGTCATCGAAAAAGAATCTGAAATCCGCAAATATTTGAAGGAGCCGTGGAACCGCCGTTCCACCGCGCTTCGTCCCGGCGACCAGCCATGGGACAATTACATGTTCGATCACTTTGTCACCGAGCGAACCTGGAGCAAGCTCTCAGCAAGTGACCAGGTTGCGCGCTGGCAGGATATCCTCGACGAGCATCAAATCGAGACCGCAGTCTGCTTCCCCACGGGCTCAGGCAGTGTGGTCCGACTCCAAGAGCTCAAGTTTCAAATCGCCGTCGCTCAAGCCTGCAACGATCATTTCGCCGCGGAATACAATGCACTTTCCGATCGTGTGAAGTGTGTCGGCGTGTTACCGATGCGCTCGCCGCAAGCGGCCGCCGAGGAATTGGAACGCGCGGTCAAAGAACGCGGGCTCATCGGTTTCGAAATCCTGCCGGTCGGCTTGCCGTTGGCGCTCGGCGATTCTTTCTACGATCCAGTCTACGCCGCCGCGGAAAAGTGCGGCGCCGTGCTCGGCATCCACGGCACCCGCAGTTGGTCGCGCGAGCTTGGCGCCGAGGGGTTGAACACTTTCGCCGAAGTTCACGCCTACGCCTTTACCGCCGGCATCCTGCTGCAATTTACCAGCATGATCTGCCAAGGCGTGCCGGTGCGGTTTCCCAAACTCCGCATCGCCTTCTTAGAAATCGGCGCGACCTGGCTGCCGTATTATTTGGACCGGCTCGACGAGCACTGGGAAAAACGCGCAGAGATTGAAATGCCGCTGCTCAAAGAAAAGCCCAGCGAGCTCGTAAGAAAATCCGAGATATATTTCAGCATCGAGCCCGGCGAGTCGCAGCTAGCGCAAACCATCGACTACGTCGGCGCCGATCATTTCTTATTCGCTTCAGACATTCCTCATTGGGATTGCGAGTTTCCGGGCAACCTGCAGCACATTCGCAACCACCCGGTGTTGTCAGGCGATGTTAAAGAAAAAATACTTTACCAAAATGCCAAGCGGCTGTTTAATTTGTAAATTCAAACAGCTGCGGAAAACGCGACCATGATAATTGAGAAACCAGCGCCGAGGCGACATTCTTCGTCCATTTTTCAATCGTCTTGATCGCGACCTGCCTAGTCCTAACTTCGGAACCTGAGCGAGGGCACGGGAGCGGGGTATGATTCGCCAGATCTCGAAACGAGCGAGTGCTTTTTTAGAATTTTAGGTTGTCTCAAGTATTTTTCGAGCTTCGCCGCAAAGTACCCATCGCCGGCACCCGACGGAGCTTGGTGCAAAACGCGGGCGCACAAAGTCCGCGAAGACACTGCTTGACAAAAAAAGATCACGGCGATACGCGAAACTACAAGGAGGCGTCTAACGCATGAAACGCGCCAAGGTTTATTTCCTCGTGATATTTCTGTGCGCGATTTTTTCCCGTCCGGTCCACGCGGACGATGTTATTCGCATCGGCATCATCAGCACGACCTTCGGCTACGCGCCAGTCTTCGTCGGCAAAGAAAAAGGCTTTTTCAAGCGCGAAGGTCTCTACCCGGAGATCATCGTTATCAGCCGAAACGAGCAAATCGTTCAGGCGTTGATCTCCGACTCGCTTCAGTTCGGTAACGTGCCGCCGAATTTATTGTTCGTTCTTCGTCAGCAGGGTAACAGCGACATCAAGCTGATCGCCGGTTCTTTCAACGGCACCACCTACTCGTTGATAGCGTTGCCAAAATACAAAAAAATGGAAGACCTCAAGGGCGGGAGTCGTTTGGCCATGTCCGGGATCACCTCGGCCGCCGCGTTGATGATGAAACAGATGCTCAAGGAGCGCGGGGTTCTCTATCCGCGAGACTACAGCTTGCTATCGATCGGCGGCTCGACCACTCAGTTTACGGCGTTGCAGAGCGGCCAGGTCGACGGCGCGCTCCTGGCGCAGCCGTTGAGCATCATGGCCGTCGAGCAAGGATTCAGCAATCTAGGCGACGCCTACAAGCTCATGCCCGACTATCAGCTCTCGGCGATCGGCGTGCGGGAGGGATGGGCGCAGAAAAATCGCAGCGTCGTCGTGCGCTACTTGAAAGCGCTGGTGTCCACCTATCGATGGCTGCACGACAATCGCGAAGAGGCGATCAAAATTCTTCCCGGCATAACCAAGCTCGATCCGAAATATATCGCCAAGTCCTGGGAGACCTACACGCAAACACAGATCTGGCCGCGAAACGGCGAGGTCAATCTGAAAGGCGTGCAAACGGTCCTCAATATGATCGCCGAGGAAGGCATGATCAAGAAACCGTTGCCCAAGCCTGAAGAAATCGTCGATTCAAGCTTCCTGGATGAAGCCAGGAAGGCGCTGCCCCGGTAGAATCCACAGTCAAACTAGCGGCGATAAAGTAAGCGGGAGCCGCTCGGCTCAAATGCTTCGATATCCTGGGGAGGATAACCCATATGGACGTAAGCAGGTCTAACCGCATCGCGCGTGGAACGTGGATAGCACTGGCGGCCTTATTGCTCTCGGGCCAAGCACCGGTTCAAGAAAAGCGTTTTCTCTACGTTGCCGTTCCCGGAATCCGCAACGAAATCGAACATGGCGGCATGGGAGTGCTCGTGTTCG
>VBKX01000243.1 GCA_005879435.1 Deltaproteobacteria bacterium | reverse complement strand
CCAATCGATTGCTTCAGTCGCTTTTACCAAGGTTTCCTTGAGACCGACGGCGTGGAGTTGTTCGCCCCAATATGAAATGTCGCCTTCGACAAAAATATTTTTCATACGAATGTCGACAGGGTCCATGCCTAACCGTTTGGCGATCTCGTCCATTTGTTGCTCGCCGGCCCAGGCTCCTTGAGGAATGCCGTAACCTCGATAAGAACCGGCAACCGGCTTATTCGTGTAAACAGCATAGCCGTCAACTTTCACATGCGGAATGCGATACGGCCCTGGTGCCGGCAGACTGCCGCGAATACAAACCGTCGGGCTCTTTTCGGCGTAGGCGCCGGCGCCCCAATAGATCGTCATCTCGCGCGCCATCAACGTGCCGTCCTTTTTTACGCCGGTCTTCGAATACACCACTGCTTCGTGGCGCGTGAGCGTGGAAATAAAGGTTTCTTCGCGGTTGAACTTCACCCTCACCGGCCGCCCGTTGGTATGAAAAGCGAGGGCAACTGCGATCGGCTCTACTTTCAAACCGCCTTTGGAGCCGAAGCCGCCGCCCTGCAGCGGATTGATGAACCGGATTTTTTCTTTCGACATAGCCAACGCTTCGGTGATTTCGTGCAGCGCGCGGAACGGCGCGTCGTTGGCAACCCAGATGGTCAGACGCCCCGATTCTTTGTCGAACTGCGCGTGAGCCGAATGCGGCTCCATCGCCGCGTGCTGGATAATTGGTACGAAATATCTCTCTTCGAGCACCAAATCGGATTCTTTGAAGCCTTGATCGACGTTGCCGGTGCGCAGCTTGAAATGCTCCGCGACGTTCGGCATGGCGCCTTGGACGACGAATTCAGCCTTACGGTACTTGCTGAAGTCTTCATGAATTTCTACGCAGCCTGGTTTGCAGGCTTCCTCGGGATCCGTATATACGGGCAGATCTTCGTACTCGACGTCGATCAATTTCACGGCGGCCTGCGCCGTGTCTTCATCTTCGGCGGCGACGGCCGCGACGGGCTCGCCGATAAAGCGCACTTTGCCTTGCGCCAAGAACGGCTTGTCTTTTACCGCCTCGCCGTGTGTCCACGGCGCGTCTTCTCCAGTCACGACGGCGACGACGCCGGGAAGCTGTTTCGCTTTCTCGGTATTAATTCTTTTAATCTTTGCATGCGCCTTGGTGCTGAACAGAGTTTTTCCGTAAAGCATATTGGGAAGGACAAGATCGTACCCGTAAACCGCTTGTCCGGTGATTTTCTCTTCAGCGTCGACGCGCTGAACCGGTTTACCTACGACTGTTAGTTCGGCCATGCTTAACTCCTTGGAACGTTCAAATCGTTCAAGCTGTTCAAAACGTTCAAACCGTTCCCGGAGGTTTCATTCGTTGAGAACCGCTCGATGCATTCAAACGTTTGAACGGAGCGCAGCGGTTGAACGATTTGAACGGGTTGAACACGTTTATTTTCGGAGCAGTGCCGCCGCGTCCTGCACCGCCTGGATGATCTTGGCGTAGCCGGTGCAGCGACAAAGATTGCCGGAAAGCGCATAGCGGATGTCGTCTTCGGTCGGATTGGGATTTTCGTCGAGCAACGCTTTCGACATCATCAACATACCGGGCGTACAGTAACCGCACTGGGCGCCGCCGTCCTGCAAGAATGTTTTTTGGATCGGATGAAGCTCCGGGCCGATTTTCAACCCTTCAATGGTGACGACGTCGGCGCCATCGAGCTCGCCGGAGAGAACCAGGCAGGAATTCACCGGCTTGCCATTTAAAAACACCGTGCACGCGCCGCAATCGCCGGTGCCGCAGCCTTCTTTGGTGCCGGTCGCGCCGATTTCATCGCGCAGCAAATCGAGTAAGAGCCGGTGCGTCGCCGCTTCGCGGCTGATACTTTTTCCGTTTAAGTTGAATTGGATTTTTCTGTTCATGACTACCTCAAAACGAAACTGGAGTGTTGGAGTAATGGAGTATTGGAATGATGGGTCAAGAGCTCCGAACACCCGCTAACTCCACCATTCCAACACTCCATCACCCCACTCCTCTAGTATCTTCGTTCGCGCCGTTCCACCCAAGTTTTCGCCGGCCCGACGGCGGCGTTGAGCAGCGCCCGTTTGGTCATGGCGCCGACCATGGCGCGGCGGTATTCGGCGGTGGAGCGCACGTCGCTGATCGGTTTGGCTTCTTCGGCGGCAATAGCTCCGATCTTTTCTGCCAACGCTTCGGTGAGAACCTGTCCTTCGAGAGCCGCTTCGGCGCGCTTGGCGCGGATCGGCGTCGGCGCGACCGCGCCAAGCACGATGCGAACGCCGTCACATTTCTTATCCTTCTCGCCCAGATTGTAGGCAACCGCGACGCCGACGTAAGCGAGGTCCATCATCTCGCGGGGCGAAAACTTGATATATTCGCCGACGAGGCGCGAATCGGTTTTGGGTATCGTGATTTCCGTGAGGATTTCCTCCGCGCTCAGCACTGTTTGCCCCGGGCCTTTAAAGAATTCTTCCAGATTAACTGACCGTTCGCCAGTCGCGCTGGCGATCTTTGCCGTCGCGTTCAAGGCGATTAATGCAGGCGCGGTGTCGGCGGACGGCGTCGCGTTCGCCATGTTGCCGCCGATCGTCGCGCGATTGCGAATCTGAATGGAGCCGACTTCGGCGGCGCTTTGCGATAGAAACGGATATTTTTTTGTGATCAGCGGTGAAATTTCTATATCGCGCATGGTTGTCAAAGCGCCGAGGGTAATGCTGCCGTCGCTATTTTCACGAATCCCCGCAAGGCCGGGAACGCGCTTCAAGTCGACGACGTACTTGGGCAGCAGTCCTTTCTCTTTCAGGGCGATAACTAAGTCGGTGCCGCCGGCGAGAAAGCGACCGCCGGGGCCGTTCTCTTGGAGCAGCCGGCTCGCTTCCGCCAGCGTCTTCGGCTGATAAAAATCAAATGGTTCAGTGCGTTTCATAAGAACAGCATTGAATAGGAGAACTGGGGACTGAGAAAAACTCAGTCCCTAGCACTCGCTACTCAGTCCTTCACTAGATTAGCGGTTTGAGAGCTTTGCCGATGGCCTTACCGCAGGGCTCGCCGTCTCTCATCTGCACGTGGCCGCGCACGACGGTCAAGATGGGCATGCCTTTAACTTTCCAGCCATGCCACGGCGAAGGTTTGTTCTTGCTGTGCAGCTTGTTGACGTCGATGGTGCCTTCCTTGTCCATGTCGACTACAGTGATGTCACCGTCGGAACCCAAGCGAATGGCGCCTTTCTTCGGGTAAACCTGCCAAACTTTGGCCGGGTTTTCGGAAGCGACTTTTACATATTGATTGAGCGTCAATCGGCCTTTGTTCACTTCGGTCAGGATCAGCGGCACGCCGGTCTCCACGCCGCAGAAGCCCGAGATACAATCCCAGATTGCCGGCTTGGTGAGCTTGTCCTTCGCGCAAACCTTGCCAGAGAACTTCCGCGTGATCTTTGGTACGGACCGGCGGGTTCATCTTGAGCAGCGATCCGACGTTGTCCATGTCATTCGGTTCGCGCAGCAAATAGTGCGGCCCAGTTTCCGCCGTGACTCTCAGACCACGCGCTTTGGCGTCACGCACCATATAAGCGGCCTGCTTCGAGCTCATGTGGAAAACATGCAGCTTCGTGCCGAAAGTCTCGGCGAAGAAGAGCGCGTGGTGCACCGATTCCGCTTCGCAGATATCCGGCCGGGACGCTTCCCAGTAGCGCGCTTCGTTTTTGTTTTCCTGCTTAAGCTTGTTGGTACAGTAGGCCATGATCTGGCGATTTTCGGCATGAATGCCCAACGGCAGTTTTGATTGAGCAATGTAATCGAAGGCTTCCACGCACATGCCGTCGTCGGGGAAGGGGAGGTTGCCGATGGTTTCGCCGAAGAAAATCTTGTAGCCGATGGCGCCCGCGGCGGCCATGGGAAGAATATCCTTCGTATTGGTTTGCACGACGACGCCGGTGATGCCGAAGTCGACCAGCGACTTGGCTTCGCCGAGACCCTTCTTGACCTTTACCTGTTCGGCGTCGGCGGTTGGCGGCACTGTGTTCGGCATGTCGACGACCGTGGTGATGCCGCCGCAAACGGCCGCCGTCGAGCCGGTAGTGAAATCTTCCTTATGAGTCATGCCCGGCTCTCTGAAATGGACGTGACCGTCGAAAAGACCCGGCAAAATATGTTTACCTTTGACGTCGATCTCCTCTTTGCCTTGGGGAAGCGAGTCGTCGGCGCCGATGGCGACAATGACTTCATTGCTGATCGCCACGCCACCCTTAAAAGTCGCATCGGGTGTGACGACCCAGCCGTTCTTAATAACTAAATCTGCTGCCATGTTTTCTGTCCTTTCTCTCTGTGTGTTTTTCAATGAGCTTTTGGCATCGTTCCCAGTCCGCGAATCGCTTGCCGTTGTTTGAGATCGGCCATGACGTTTTTCTTGCCCGCTTGAATGTGCTTGCGCAGGATAGCGACCGCTTCAGCCGGATCACGGCGCTCCATCGCCTCCAAAAGCAACAAATGTTCTTGGTGCGCCGCGGTCCCGCGGGCGGAATCGTACAATCCGTCGGTTCTGCGTTTCAAGACGATGCGTTCGAACACATGGCTCAATGTGTTTTTCAAAGTTTCATTACCGGCCAGCTCAGCGATGGCCAGATGCACGTCCTGATCGTACACCAAGCGCTCCCGGGTAAACCTATTTTGCACGTCGCGGCCGTAGGAATTTATCTTCGCGCGCAGGCCGCGGAGCGCGGAGTCCGTGAGATTCGCGATCGCTTTCTCCACCGTGAAAGCTTCCAGTGCTTCGCGCAGCTCATAGAGCTCCTCCGCCTCTTGCATTCTAATTTCTTTGCAGGTAAAACCCCGATTCGGCAGAAAGGAGACATATCCTTCCTGAACAAGTCTCGTCAATGCTTCGCGCACCGGAGTACGACTTACGCCGAGACGCTCGCTCAGCTGCTGGTGATGTAGCTTTTGTCCTGGCAAGATCTCGTTACAAAGAATCAAATCTTTAATTTCGTCGTAAACGCGAGTTGAAAGATTTTCAACAACGCGTGGCTTGGTTTTGGATCGTTTAAGCGGATAGGCCATGGATGATGTTTTGTATGCAAAAGTTTATGCAACGTTGCGAAACCTATCCGATCCAATTGTTGTTGTCAACGAATGTCCAGGTACGCTTGCAAAAACAAATGGAAATGATAAGGAGTCATGCGATTTGAAGGTCGCGCGAATTGACGCGGTTGACGCAAAAAAGAATTTTGGCAGGTAACGCCGAGAACCAATTTTAATTTTTCTAAGGAGGATATGTGGCACAAACTAAGTTACAAGCGATCGGATTGCGGCACGAATACTATCAGCCGCGAACCGGCGGTAGGCTTCTGGCGCTGGACCAAGTAAACCTTGAGGTTCATGACGGTGAGTTTGTGACGATCGTCGGTCCGAGCGGATGCGGCAAAACCACCTTTATTAATCTGTGCGACGGCTTGTTGAAGCCTACGGCTGGCAAAATCATTATCGATGGCAAACCCGTGACGGGTCCGGGCATCGACCGCGGCATGGTCTTCCAGGATTCTTGCTTGATGCCCTGGCGCACGGTTGCGAAAAACGTGATTTTTGGCCTCGAATGCCAAGGTCTGGATAAAGGGGAAGGTCAGGAGCGCGCTCGCGAATTTATCAAATTGGTCGGTTTGCAGGGTTTTGAAGACCATTACCCGCACGAGCTCTCCGGTGGTATGCAGCAGCGGTGCAATCTCGCTCGCGCTCTTACCGTCGATCCCAAGATCTTGATTATGGACGAGCCGTTCGCAGCTCTAGACGCCCAGACCCGCGAAATCATGCAAGCCGAATTGCTCCGCATTTGGCGGGAGTCGGGAAAAACCGTGCTTTTCATTACGCATCAAATCAGCGAAGCGATTTATCTGGCGGACAGGTGCATCGTTTTCGGTGCTCGCCCGGGCCGCGTGAAAAAGATGATCCCGATCGAATTGCCCCGGCCGCGCGATCTGTCGATCAAACGCGATCCCAAGTTTCTCCAGTACGAAGATCAGCTTTGGAACTTGATCGAAGAGGAAGTCAAAAAGACCATGATCCAAGACCAGGTCGTCCACAACATCAACAACTAAGAGTCGCGGACAGGGTTGAATATGGGGAGCCGTGTTAATTCCCAATCCCTGATTCTTGCAGGTTGTATCCTTTTCGTTCTTTACCTGGCCGGGGTTCCGCTCGTGATGCTGCTCTATGGCAGCATCCGGAGCGCCCCCATCGGGGAGCCGGGCGCTACCTACACGATTCAGAACTATATCAAAGCGTACTTTGACAAAGAATTCTATTTACTTCTGCTTAACTCGGTCTATTACGCGCTCGGTACTTGTACCCTCACTTTTCTCATCGGAACGTTTCTCGCGTGGGTGAGCGAACGGACGAATACCCCGTTCAAGAAACTGTTCGTCGTTATGTCGTTGATCCCGTTCATTATCCCCGGGATCCTCAGCACCATCTCGTGGATTCTTTTGCTGAGTCCGAAGATTGGTCTGATCAATATTGTTGTAAAAGAGGTGCTCGGTCTGGAGTCAGCGCCGTTCAACGTTTATTCCATGTGGGGCATGATCTGGGCGGAAGCGATTCATCTTTATCCCCTGGTTTTTCTCTTGATGTCCGCGTCGTTCCGTAACATGGATACGTCTCTGGAGGAGGCGGCGCTCACCGCCGGCTCGAGCACCTTGCAAACTATTTGTCGGGTGACGCTGCCGCTGATGCGTCCGGCCATGTTCAGCGTGCTGCTGATCAATTTCGTGCGCGGCATCGAAGCGTTCGAAGTGCCGGCGCTGATCGGAGTGCCTGCGAAGATTTCGGTTTTTACGACAAAGATTTTTCTGGCGATTCATCAGTTTCCTTCCGACTTCGGATTGGCGGGCGCTTACGCCGTGACTCTTTTGGCGATAAGTACCGTCGGGGTGCTGATCTACGGCAGGATTACTCGCAGGGAGGAGCGCTTCGCGACGGTGACCGGCAAAGGCTATCGCCCGCGGGTGATAGATTTGGGCGCCTGGAAGTATGTCACTCTTGGAATTTCGTTCCTGATATTTTTTCTCGCGGTGATTCTGCCGGTTTTTGTTTTGCTGTGGTCATCGTTTATTCCTTACTACGGCGTGCCGTCTTACGAGCTGATGGCGAAGATGACTTGGGCCAACTATCAATACATCATCAATTATCCGCTCGCGTTGACCGCTTTCAAAAATAGTGTCTATCTGTCGGTGGTTTCCGCGACACTGGTCATGCTTCTCACCTCGATCATCTCGTGGATCACGGTTAAGACCAAGCTGCCGGGACGCGCGCTGCTGGATAATATAACCTTTATCCCGATCGCCATGCCGGGAATCGTTCTCGGCGTGAGTTTGATCTGGGTTTATCTCACATTGCCGATTCCCATCTACGGCACGATATGGGTTTTGCTTCTGGCCTACATTACGAAGTTCATGCCCTATGGGATTCGCGCGGCGTCGGCGTCGATGATTCAAATCAACAAAGAGCTCGAGGAAGCGTCTTTAACCGCCGGCGGTACTTGGTTTCAGACTTTTAGAAAAGTGATTTTGCCGTTTTTGATGCCCGGCTTCACGGCGGGATGGATCTACATCAGTATTATCGCTCTGCGAGAGCTGTCGACATCCATCTTGCTTTATTCTTACAACAGCACGGTTCTCTCCATCATGGCATTTGACCTCTGGGAAGGCGGCCAGTACACCTATGTGTGCGCCCTCGGTGTACTGATGGTGCTTTT
>VBKX01000242.1 GCA_005879435.1 Deltaproteobacteria bacterium | reverse complement strand
GTGATTATCGGAGTCTAGCAAGGAACCAAAGCCAGCGGCAAGGAGGCTTTGCAGGCGATCAGCGAGACCACGAGCAACGTTGTCAAAGAAACCTCGGATGTTACAGGCGACATCGCAAAAGCTGCGAGGGGCGCCGTGCAAGGGGCGATCGCAGGAGCGAAAGAGATCAGTTTGGATACCACGGAAGCGGCCTCAGCGGCGGCCACCGGCGCGCTGAAAGCGGCTGAACAGATCAGCTCAAAAGCAGCGCAACAAGTGGCAAGGCGGTAACCGGAACAATCGCCGGTGTGAAAGTCGTGCTGAAGGAACCGTTCAAATCAAATAAATCCTGAACCGATTAAGTTGGCGCGAAAAACCCATGCGTGTAGTCGGGTTCATTTGACAGTTGCAATCCGGCGCGCGGCGAAGATGAAAATTCTTGTCCGCGCGCCTAGCTGTCCATAGCAGCAGCTATCTCCGCGAAGTCCAAACCGGCGAAGTAGCGTGATGCAACGCTTTGCGTTGTTTCGACGGGAGTGGAACAATTTGCTCACGCATGCGCACTTGGCTTCAGCACTTCCGGCAGATGAGATCGCCCTTGGGGAATGGCAAGAGCACGCAGTCTACTCGCGGATCGCTGTGCGCGCGTTCCAGCAACTCCTTCTGGTAGCGTGGCGATGTTACGTTGTCGACGACCAGCCAGCCCCCCGGCACCAGGCGTGGCACGATCAGTTCATAAATCTTGGCGTTATTTTCCGGCGGCTCGATATCGGAAAAACAAAACGCCAGCGGCTCAGACCGGCCGGCATAGTCGAACGCGTCGCCGTGAAAGACCTGGACAGAACCGTCGGCACCGGCCTGGGCGATGTTTGTCCGCGCTAGGGCGACCTTCTTTTCATCAAGATCTACGGTTGTAAGCGTGACCCTTTTTGCGCGCGCGGCCAAGGAAAGCCACAAACTTGAGTAGCCGCCGCTGCTGCCAAGCTCGAGAAACGCGCCCGTCGGCGCCGACAGTGCCAGCAGCGTGAGGATGCGCGCGACATCGCTGTCGACGCTGCGGAGCGATCGTTGATCGCGCTCCAATTGCTCTTCGAGAGCGCGCATCACCTGTTGCATCTGCGGTGAAATGTCATGAAACACTGGCGGCTCCCGCAATGTTTTCAAATGGCACGCTGCGCCGGTTGATCTGTTCCTCGACATCCTCCGGAAATAAATTTTCCTTTATCATCGCGAAGTCGCCGTAGGCGCCATGCACCGGACCGAGCAGGTTACGCTCGGCCAGAAGCCCCGGCTTGCGCGTCCCAAACTTCGGCAGCTTGTCGCGATATTTTTGGTAGAGCTCGTACCACGTGCGGGTCATCAAAATGTAATAATCCAAAGGCACCGGCGGCTGCTCCGCCTCTTTGCACAGCGCGGTCGACGGCTCACGCCGCCACTGCTGCGGCCGCGGAAAAATGCCGCGCGACATCAAGTATTCGAATCCGGAAGTCATGGACTTGACCGCTTCCTCAACAGTCTTGAACCCATGCGGCCGCGCCATTTCGACGCCGGAGACAAAGCTCGGTTGCACCATGCCATTGCCGAACACTTCGACCGCGTCTTCCATCCAGCGCACCCAGTTGTCCCAGCCGACGCGCTCGGCCTTGCCGGGATTGATCCACGGAAAGAGCGTCTTGTCCCACACCTCCATGTTGAAGTGGATGTGATCGGCGCCGGCGTCTTTATAGCGCTGCACTTCTTCGCGCGGCCGCGCGTTGACCTCGAAAGTGATGCGCGGCTGGGTGGCGATGTTCTTGATGGCGCGAATGTACTCTTCGTAGAAATCCACCTCGCTCTTGCTATGCAGCGTTTTCGTGATGGTACCGCCGCTGAGCACGAAATTTTGCCCGGCGCCGATCTTTTGCGCGTCCCCGGCGACGTGCTCGCATACCTTGACCACATCGGCCACCGACTTTACCGGCGCGTTCAAGGTGAAGTCGCGCGACAGCTTCATCTGGCGCGCGTTTTCGTTGATGTCGCAGAACTTGCACTCCTCCTTCGCCCCCCAGTATTGGCAGTTGCGAAAGATCGTAATGAAGGAGCCGAAGGCGATAATCTCATGATAAGGCGTGCCGTCGGGCAAGTTCTTAAAATAGTAGTCCGGCGTTTTAGGAATCCGTACATGCGCCACCACTTGCCCATCCACGGTCAAGACGAGCCGGCCATCAACGACATCGATCAGGTAAGGCGAATAGGGCGAAAGCGAAGTCTGAATCGCCACCGGACGCATGTCGTACGGCCCGTTTAATAGAACGAAGTGCTCCGGCACGCGCCGATGCTCGCCTCTTTTGAACTCCGACATCGGCACGAGATCATAGGAGAATAGTCTATACGATTTGACTAGCGCGCCTGCCGAGGCGTCGAGCGCGGCATCGCTGAACCAATGACCGAGGCTCAGCATGTGTTGCTTGAGAATCGTCTCCTTGGGAACGTCCGGGTATTTCTTGAAATAGGATTCCAAAACGTCGAAGCTGGATTCGGTCGCCGTCGAGATATTACCCATTGCGCGGATCCTTTCGATCGCACATTCGTCGCAGCACGCTTGCCGTCGTTGCTACTTCAAGATGGCATGGGCAAACTTGGCCGCGGGTTCGCGGATCTTGTCGAGTTTTTCTTCCGACTGATTTTCGATCTGCAAATAATCATTGACCGACATCACGTCTTTCGCCGCAATCGTGCCGGATTCTTTCAGAAAGCGGGTATCGACGTCGAGGCGCCGGGTCGCTTGACCGAGTGCTCTGGAAACGATCTCCTGTCCCTCGCGGCCCAACAGCCAATTGACGAAAACCTTGGTGCTGTTCGGGTGCGCCGGTCCTTTGATGATCGCCAGGTTGCCGCTGCCACCGGTACCGTAATTTCCCTCTTTGAGTCTAGGAAGACTCTTGATCGGTAATCCTGCTTTCAGAAAGGGCAGATAAGAATAATAGGAGTTGCCGATCATGACCGCAACCCGCCCTCTGGCCAAACTTTCGGCAAGCACGCGTTGATCACGGCCGAGAAACAAATCCTGCGCCACGAGTTTTTTGAGATACTGTTCACCTTTCACCTGCCACAGGAACGACCAGGTGGAGTCTCCGGCGCCAGGCGTGCGCGGATCGAGATAGCCGATCTTACCTTTCCATTTTGGGTTGAGAAAATCATCGAGCGAACGGATCTCGGCGGGCTTGATAAGATCGGTGTTGTACCAAATAACTTCCGAAAGATAGGCCTGAAACGTGTAAACGAAGCGTTTTGCGTTATCGACCCATAGATGTCCGCCCCACCACTGTTTCGGATCCTTGACTTCGGGGAGCACCAGCCACGGCTCAATGGGATCGAGAATGCCCTCGTCCAGCATGCCCGAGACGATCGAAGAAGAACCGCCGATGTGCAAATCGAAACTGCGCACGCCGGCTTTGAACTCGTCCGCCATGCGGCGCACCGCCGAGCTGCCGCGCGCCGTGAAAGTTTCCACTTCGATGCCATAGCGTTTTTTGAATTGCTCCTCGACCTGTTTTTTCATTTCGGCGCTGGCCGGAAGCGATACCGTCACCTTGCCTTCCTTCTTCGCGGCATCGACCAACTTATCCCAATCCGCCGTTCCGGCGGCTTTGTCTTGTTGACCGTTTGCCGCGGGCGCGGAAAGCAGGATCCAAAACAGCAACACGGACAAAAAATTTCTCGCGTTCATCATCCGGACGTGCAACCTGTCGCCATTGTACAAGGAGAAATGGCGCACTGAGCAAAGACCTCTTTTAGAAACTCTTCCTGAAAGATCAACAATCCATTAAAGAGAAACATTTCAGATGTCAAGTTAGTCTGCCCGCTCCCGCATTTGCAGTCGACAAGGGGATTTAAGTTCGACTTCAGCTGCTGCCATCGTGCGGACGCTTAAACGAACCTCTGAGACGCCGCATTAGTGCTACTGTCGATCGATCAAGAAAAAGATAGGCGTCGCTCACGATTTCAATTCTTTTTCGAGAAACGCGAAGATTTTCTTCCAGCCGTCCACCGCCTGCTCCTGGCGGTAGTTGCGCGCGTTATAGTAAAAAAAGCCGTGCCCCGCGCCGTCGTAGCGATGAAACTCGTAGCGCTTGCCATGCTTCTTGAGCTCCGCTTCGTGTAGGTTCACCTCAAACCGAGCATCGGGCAGGAAAGATCCTTGGTGTAGTCGATGGGCGCCACCGGCCGTTTCGGGTTCAGATCTTCCGGTTTCACGACTACGTTGCCGCCCCAGCATTCCACCAGCGCGTCGAATCCTTTCAAGCGGCAGGCGGCAAGAAAACCGTTACGCCCGCCCGAGCAGGTGCCGAAGACGCCGACCTTGCTGCTCACATAGGGAAGGGAGCGCAAGAACTTCAACGAACCTTCGAGATCACCGAGCACTTGCTCATCCGGCACGCCGCCCGCGGCGCGCGCCTTGGCGCCGACGTCTTCGGGGCTCGCATGACCTTCGCGAAAATACAAGTTCGGCGAAATCGTCGCGTAACCGTGGTGCGCAAAACGCCGCGCGCACTCGCGATACCATTCGTCCCATCCCGGCGCGTGGTGGATAATCACCATTCCCGGTATTGGTCCGGCGCCGAGAGGGCGAGCGTAGTAGGCGTTGATGATGTCTCGGTTATGTCCTTGCACGCTGACCGTTTCCGCCAACATGCCTTCGTACTGATCGGTTTGGTACATGAAAACCTCCCTGAGAAAAATAACCGCAAAT
>VBKX01000238.1 GCA_005879435.1 Deltaproteobacteria bacterium | reverse complement strand
GCCTTTCAGAACGTCAACCCGATTCTCTTACAAGTCGGCGCCAGCATGAACCTGACCCGCCAGCAGATGTTTCGGCATATTCTGATACCGGCCGTGGCACCGACGATCTTCAGCGGCTTTCGCCTCGCGCTGACTTATATTTTGAAATCTGTCCTCGGCCTGGAATACGTCGCGCAGGTCGGCGGCGTCGGCATGTGGTTGTCCGACGCGGCGTTCAAGTTCGAAGTGGATGAGGTTTATGCCGGCTTGTTCGGCACCATGCTCTTGTCGATTTTGTTTCTTTACCTGATCAACCGGAGCGAAGTCTTGGTGCGTAGATAGACATGGATCGAACCGAGCGAAATTCCGCTTCATTCGCGGCGCATCTTCAGACGCCGTTCGGGATACAAACACTGACGCTTCTGGTCGTCGTCGCCGCGTGGGAATTTATCGGCCGCACCGGAGTCTTGTTCCCCGAGCTTTTTCCTTCCGTCCTGGAGATCCTGCAATCGCTTTGGCTATACATCAGCACACCGATCATGATTCCACACATCAAAGCGAGCCTCTACGAAATCGGCGGCGCGCTCGGCCTCGCCGCCCTGTGCGGCGTGCCTCTTGGGATTCTCTGGGGCAGCCGGCAGAGATGGCTGGAGGTCGTCGAGCCGCTCATTCTATATGCCGCTGTCGTACCGAAGATCGTCATCTTTCCGATATTTATTTTATTCCTGGGTATCGGCGTTCAGTCCAAGCTTGCGGTGGGCGCCATCGCGGCGTTTTTTCCGATCGCGCTGTTGACCATCGCCGGCATGAGGGAAGTCAAGAAAGTTTACGTCGACGTGGCGCGCACGGTCGGCGCCAGCCCGATGCAAATCGCCACCCGCGTCTACCTGCCGGCCATCGCCGGCCAGGTCTTCAGCGGCATAAGAATCGGCATGGGCGCCGCGGTGACCGGCGCGTTGCTCGCGGAAACGAAGATTGCCAAAGCCGGATTGGGTTTCATGATCGTCGAATACTACGGCCAGTTTCGCATCGCCGACATGTATTCGCTGCTGCTTTTTGTATTTATTCTCGCCGCCCTGACCAATTGGGCGATGAAACGGTTGTTTGCCCGCCTGTCACCGCTCGCCCGCGTCAATCAAGACGCAGGCATGTATATTTGAGGGCACGAATCTCCAGGAAAAAAATTTTGATTCTAATCCGACAACGACTCGGCACCACCCAGATCGCGCGCCGCCTCTACCCGCGGCCTCCAGCAAGCGCTGTAAGCAATACGCACGTTGCCGCTCAATTTGCCGGCGCGACTCACCGGGAACTCTTGCTTAAAGGAAAGCGAGCCGGTGATTGCGTGCAGATGCCCGGCAGCCCGACCACCGATTCGAATTGAACCATACAGAAAAGTCGTCTTCATGTCGAAAATCGCGCGGCTCGCTGAGCGCGATCGAGCTGCCGCGAAAGTCGATTGACACTGCGGCGCGATCTCAATTACTGTGAGGATGAATTTTAGTCAACGGAGGAAAATCTTATGGAATCTGCGGCAAACACACTGGTGATCGATGCCGACGCTCACGTCGTCGGAGCGGCAGTACCGTCCGATTCCGCTGGAGACCCGTGAAGACGCGGGAGTCAAACTGCAGTTCTGGGTGATCGACGGCAAGGTGAAAGGATTTCGCTTTCCCGCTTTCTCTGCCGAGGAATTGGCAAAACGCTCTCAGCAGGTCGGCCGCAAGTTCGCCGACGCGCAAGAAGCGCGCGAGCTGGGCAACGTCGATCTGCGCATCGAGCACATGGATGAGACCGGTGTCGACGTGCAAGTGTTGCACAACACCATATTTATCGAATCCGCCACCGACCGGGCTGCGGTGGAAGTCGCGCTGTGCAAGAGCTGGAATCGCTGGCTCGCCGATATCTGGAAGCAGGGAAAAGGACGGTTGCGCTGGTCGTGCATGGCGCCGACGCTGAGCATGCTCGACGCTCTCGATCAGATTCGCTGGTCCAAGGAAAACGGCGCCTGCGCCGTTTTGATGCGGCCGGTCGAAGGTCAGCGCTTGCTTGCCGATCCGTACTTCTATCCGATTTACGACGAAGCCCAGAAACTCGATCTCGCCATCGCCATTCATATCGCCAACGGCAATCCTTGGCTCACCGATTTGTATAACCATCCGGTGCGCATCGCCTCGACCTTTCACCGCTTTAGAATTCCCACCGTGGGCGCGTTCAACGACATCATCATGAGCGAGATTCATGATGTGTTTCCCAAGCTTCGTTTTGGCTTCATCGAAGCGAGCGCGCAATGGCTGCCTTGGGTGATGCATGAAGCGAGAAATCGCTTTAAAACGCTAGGCAGGAAGTGGCCGGAAAACGCCATACGCGAGTTCGGCATGTACGTCACCTGTGAGAACTCCGACGACATTGCATACATCGCGCGCGAGGCCGGCGAGGACTGCCTCGTGATCGGCACCGATTACGGCCACACCGATACTTCGAGCGACGTCGACGCGATCAAAGTGTTCAGAAACCGGGCCGACCTTTCTCCCGACGTCAAGCAAAAGATCTTGAGCGACAATGCGCGAGCGCTTTACGCGCTTTCATAAGTTCAAAGTTCAAGGTTCCGCGTTCAAAGTAGCAAATCGCAATCCGGCGTTGAACTTTGAACATTGAACCTTGAACTGTCCAATCGAATGCGATTTTACATCAACATCCTGGCGACCTACTTTCCGGATATCGATCCACCCTACAACGTCTACTACGAGCAAATTCTTGAACAGGTGGCGCTGGCTGAAGAGCTGGGTTGGGAATGCTTCATGTTCAACGAGCACCATTTTCTCGGCTACGGCGGGCCGATCGCCAACCCTGCGGTGCTACTTGCCGCAGCTGCGGCGCGGACGTCGAAAATTCACCTCGGTCCGTGTATCGCAATCTTGCCGCTGCGCCATCCGCTTCATAGCGCCGAGGACTACGCGATGGTCGACACCATTTCCGGTGGACGATTGGAGTTCGGTATCGGCTCGGGCAACACCGACATGGACTATAAGGTGTTCGGCGTCACGAGGGAAAATGACCGCCAACGGCTGCGCGAGGCGATCGACGTC
>VBKX01000241.1 GCA_005879435.1 Deltaproteobacteria bacterium | reverse complement strand
TTTTTTTACAAACACTCGAGCCATGCGCCGTTTGTACCATTCTGAACCACGGAGATCAGCGAATGGCGATATTTGCTCGTTGACTTTTTCGAGCAGCTTGTCGATGACGTCTGGGTCGAGAGATTGATCGTTGGCAAATTCCAGCCCGTCCATCAATAACGGCGTCGCCGCCACGCCCCCGAGCGCCACGCGCAGCTCTTTGCAGCGCCCGTTTTCTTTCGTCAAATATGCGGCTACGCCCAGGCATGGCCAGTCGTTCGCAGACAATGCCGTATATCGCAGGTACACTGCTCGGCTGTTTGCAGGCAGGGATGGAATCTTTACGTCGACCAGCAGTTCGCCCGGCTCGAGCGCAGTTTCGTACATGTCGCGAAAAGCGCCAAGCACCAACAGCGCCGGCGGCGGATCGAGACGGTAATCGGCATGTGCGAGATTGCCGCCGACCGAGGCCGTCTGTCGAACGCGAACGTTTCCAATGTGACTAAAAGCCTCGGCGACCACCGGAAACGCCTGTCGAATGACCGCCGACTGTTCCATCGTTCGATGCGTCACTAACGCGCCTACGCGCACGCCGTCAGCTTCACTCTTGATGTCGGCGAATCCCGGGATCGTCTGCAGATCGACTAAATATCGATAATACAGCGCGCGTTGCTTCATCAGGATGATCAGCGTCGTGCCGCCACCGAGAGCGCGCGCGTCGTCGCCGTGCTTGGCGAGCATTTCAACCGCTTCAGGTAAAGATCGCGGCTGCAGCAAATCAAAGGAACGAATCGTCATCGAAGTCTTTCGAACTGTCGATGTTCTTCTATCCCTAGCTCAAAATAGAATCAAGAACATGTGCCGGCACATGGCGGTACTGGTGTCCGCGACGAGTCGTGGCTACAATGCTGTTGACAGCAGCACCCAACTTTGAGAAGAATCCGACTCAACAGGAGGATATCGATCATGTTCACAAGCATTCGACACATCGCTGTGATGACCGAAAATTGGGATCGAGAGGCAAAATTTTATCAAACCATCTTCGGCATGAAGAAAATCACCAACGGCATGACCGATGAAAAGGGCGAATACAACAAGGACCGTGGCCATTTGAGCGACGGTGTCATCGGGCTTGCCCTGTTGCAACGCCAGCCGGGGTTCAGGTCGGGGCTCGACCACTTCGGTTTCGCCGTTGAAGATGTCCAAAAAGTGCGCGACCGGCTCAAAGAGTTTTATCCCGATATCGAAATCGTCCAAAGCCAGAGCCACGTCCCCTTCGCCGGCTTGCGTAGCTACGATCCTGACGGCAATCAATTTGATCTTTCCCAAAAAGGCATGGACAACGTCCGCGAAGGCTACGTCGAGTTCGGTTGGGAACAACCGCGCTGGATCAATCATATCTGCATCCGCAGCGCCCGCCCGGCCTACATCGCTGAGTTCTATCAGAAAGTTTTCGATCTCAAGCCGGTGGAAGGCATGTCGGGCGACAACAGCTATTATCTCACTGACGGCAAAGTCGGCCTCGCGATTCGTCCTTGGAACATGATCCAGTATCGCGGTCACGTGGCAGGGTTAGATCATTTTGGCTTCAAGGTAGACGATCTGGAACAAACCAAAAAGGATCTCGACGCCCTTGCCGCCGCCGCCCCGGGGTCTGCGGCGAGAAAAATCGCCATCGGCCGCGACGGCGAAACACGCCAGAAAAATCTCGAAGGGTGCAAACTCTGCAAGCAAAGCCTTGCCGATCCGGACGGCGTGCTGCTCGATCTAACGGACTGAGCACTTTATTGATTACAAATCGACGCACTGAGTCGAGGTGCTTTGAGCGACCGGACAGCGATTATTGGAGGAGCTATGGAGTTTGTCAAAATCACCGACACCATGCGCACGGCCAAAGACGAAAACAAACGATTCGTGCCGTTGTTCGGCACGGATACGTTTCGCTCCTGGATCCTCTACTTTCGCCCCGGCGAACACACCGATATGCACTATCATTTGTCACCCGAAACCTTTCTCGTGCTCGAGGGCAAAGCATCGGTCAAAGGCCTCAAAGGCGAAGAGCGGATTCTGGAGAAAAATGAGATCGTCTTTTTCGGCCCCAAAGACTATTATCAGATCACCAACGTCGGCGCTGAACCTCTCGTGCTCGTAGGCAACCGTTCCGAGCCTTTCGGCGGCGCCCACGTGACCGCCGAAGAAAAGAATTCATAGCCTCCACGCTCACATCGAGGGCCGTGTGAGCATCATGCCGAAATGAGCAAGCGCTTCGAGTTCTCACTGTTCGTTTCGTTATTCTTATTCCTAATTACACCTGCGACGTCGAGCAGCGTCGAGGAAATAAAAATCGCCTCGACGGGTCCCGCCGTCAGCACTCTGCCATTAGAAATCGCCACGCGAAAAGGATTTTTTCGCGATGAGGGTCTGGAAGTATTAACCATCACGATGAGAACCAACATCGCCGTCAACGCCCTACTCTCCCGCAATGTCGATTACGCCACGCCGAGCACATCCGTCATCAAAGCGGCGACCGGCGGTTTGGCGGTTAAGATGGTTGCCGTTCTCCAAGGCCGCCCCGATTATTTTTTGATCGCGAGAAAAGAAATTCGGTCCATCAAAGATCTGAAAGGCAAACGCGTCGCCATCGGCAGTTTCGGCGCGCCCGCCGATCTCGCCTTGCGCGCTGTAGTCAATGAGGAAGGATTGGATTTCGACCGCGACCTCGTCCGTCTGCAAATGGGTGGAAACAGCGCCCGCTATACTTCGCTAGTCGCCGGCGCGGTCGACGCCACAGTTCTTTCTCCACCCTTTAATCTGCAGGCGGAAAAGGCCGGCTACAGAGATCTACTCTGGTTAGGCGAGCGCTTGGAGTTACCGCTCGCCGGTCTCGGCGTCCGCGACGAGACGATCCAGAAAAATCCCAAGCAAATTCTGGCAACGATCAGAGCCGTTTTCCGCGCCATCGCCTTCGCCAAAGCTAATCCCGAAGAAACCATGCGCATGCTCATAGACTGGTTACGGGTAGATCGGGAAGTCGCGGCCAAAAGTTATGAGCTAGGAAAACGCAGCTGGTCGGAGGGCGGAATCGTTTCCGACGCCGCCGTCAAAGTGGTCGTCGATCAATCTTTATTGGAGCTTAAAAGCAAAGACGCCGTGTCGCTGGATAAAGTACGCAACTGGACATTTGCCGAACAAGCTCAGCGAGACGTGGCAAACGCACGATTGGCGCGATAAACTTTTCACAGTCGTAACGCTATCTGACAGAGCACAGAAACGAATGACAGTGTCGGTTAAGGAAATTGTCGAAAATTACGATCCCAGTACTTCACTCGACAAAGCGTCGACTCCTCCATCATCTTGGTACACCAATCCTCTAATACTCGATTTTGAGCAAAAAACGGTCTTTTCGCGCTCGTGGCAGCTTGTCGGCCAGACCACTCAGCTGTGCGATCCGGGCAACTACCTCACATGTGATGTCGCCGGCGAACCGATCGTCGTCGTTAGAGGCAATGACAAGGTTCTGCGCGGCTTCTTCAACGTCTGCCGCCATCACGCCGCGGCTATCGTAACGAAACCCGAGGGAAAAGCGGTAAACCTTAGCTGCCCTTATCACGGTTGGACATACAATCTCGAAGGTGCACTGATTCTTACCCCGGAATTTGGTGGCGTCGCCAATTTCGACCGCGCCGCCAACGGGCTTGTTCCAGTTCAAACTGCAGTCTGGAACAACTGGGTGTTTGTGAAGCTCAAGTCTGAAAATCCTTCACTCGAAGAATTCCTCGGGAACGATCTCATTGAACGTTTTGAGCAATTGAGCCTTGAACATTTAAGATGGTTCGAACGCCGCCGTTATTGGCTTAACTGCAACTGGAAGGTCTTCGTGGACAATTATCTCGACGGCGGCTATCACGTCCCGCATATTCACGGTGAATTGAACAGCGTGCTTGATTACAGCAGCTACACGATCGAAACCGGTGAGCGCTTTTGTTTGCAGTCGAGCCCGATCGTGCCAGACAAAGCGGTGGCAAAAACCGCCGAAGTCCGCAAAGGTGAGCGCGCGTTCTATTACTGGATTTATCCGAATCTCATGATCAACCTATACGAAGGCGTGATGGATACGAATCTCGTCGTTCCTCGCGGCGTCGACCGAACCGAAGTCATTTTCGATTACTACTTTGCCGACGTCTCAAAACAAGCCCGCAAGCGAAACCTCACAAGCATCGCTGTCAGCGAGCAGATTCAAGCCGAAGACGTTGCGATCTGCGAATCCGTCCAGCGCGGCTTAAACTCTCGCTCCTATGCCACCGGCCGGCTGTCAGTTCGGCGCGAAGCGGGCGAGCATCTTTTTCACCGGCTGCTGCATTCGGACTTAAAGGCCGGTCTCATTCCCTGATCGATCGCAGCGGTGAATTGAGTTCTACACTCGTTCCTGGATTCCGTATCGCGCGCTGATTTTCTGCGCGATCGAAACGAGCACTATCAAGATCGTAAACATCAGGACGCCGAAGGCGCTCAGTTGTTGAAACGAGCCGTTAGTCCAGAGGTCATAAATAATTACCGAGGCGGTGCGATTGCTCGAGCGCGCGAGCATCAGCGAGATTGTCAGTTCGCGGTAGGCGTGAACCATGACCCAAAACCATCCCGCCATGAGACCGGGACGAAGCAGCGGTAAATAAATGTGACGAAAGTTTCTCCACCATCCTCCACCCGCCACTGCCGCCGCTTCTTCAAGCTCGGTGTGAATTTGCACCATCGACGCCGAAACAAAACGCAGTGCGAAGGGCAGATATCTCGTCAGGTAGGCGAGACCGATAATGCTCAGCGTGCCGATAACCGGCAGCGGCACTAAAAGATAGAGCCACAGGAAAGCAGAGCCGAGCACGACGCTCGGCAGCGCGATCGGAGCGAAGGCAAGAAAGTCGAGAAGTTTTCGGCCGCCGAGTCGCGTCTTGTGCACAAAATAGCTGATCGCGGCAACCAACAACATGACCATCGACGCCGAGCTGACACCCAGCAAAGTGCTATTCCACAACGGCTTGACCGCATAACCTCCTTCGGTGAGAAGAGTTTTGTAGTTAATTAAAGACATGGCTTCGAATGC
>VBKX01000240.1 GCA_005879435.1 Deltaproteobacteria bacterium | reverse complement strand
AAAAGCTCGGCGGCATCGACGGCCAAACTTTCATGCTCGCCTTCCTTACTGGCTTCGAAGTCGAGTGCAAGATCTCTGAGTGGATGCTGCCGCAGCACTATGTGCGAGGCATGCACTCCAGCGGCACGGTCGGCACCTTCGGCGCCTATGCGGCGGCGGCGAAGCTGCTCGGGTTGAATCGCGATAAGCTGCGCAGCGGCTTCGGTATCGCCGCCAGTTTCGCCGCCGGCATTCGCTGCAACTTCGGCACCATGACCAAACCACTCCACGTCGGCCGCGCCGCCGAGAACGGCGTTACCGCAGCCCTGCTGGCTGCCCGCGGTTTTACCGCCGATCCCGATGCGCTGGACGGCCCGTGGGGATTTTACGCCGTGCAAGGTGGCGGTGTCAGCGCGGAAAAGACTTCACAGGGCTTCGGCAAAGTCTGGACGATCGTCGATCCCGGCGTTTCGATCAAGCCCTATCCTTGCGGCGTGCTCACGCATCCGACCATCGACTTGATGCTGAAACTCGTAACCGAACATGACGTAAAACCGGACGACATCGAATCCGTTCAGGTTTATGCGGGCACGAATATATTGAATCCGATACGCTATCCGATCGCGGCAAACCATCTCCAGGCGAAGTTTTCACTTCCCGCCGCGCTGGCGATGATCGCGCTCGCCCGCAAAGCCGGCAAACAGGAATTCTCCGACGAGTTCGTCGGCTCGGCGACGATGCAAGCGATGCAGAAGCGAATCACCACCGAGATCGATCCTAAAATCGAGAAGCTGGGTTTCGACAAAATGCGCTCGCGCATCGCCATTCGACGCAAGGATGGCCGTCAAGTTGAGGGTTGGGCCGACGAGCGTTACCGCGGCGGCCCGGAAAACCCGCTGAGCGACGCGGATTTGGAAGCCAAAGTGCGATCGTGCTGTAAGGGCGTCCTGGAGGGACAACAGCAGTCGGCATTAATCGATTCCGGAAGGTCGGTGACTCAATTGAAAGATGTCAGCACGCTGATGAAGATCATCAATAAATTGCCGTCATGAATGACTACTGGCGCTCAGAACTGCACATGAAAGATGGATTCACGAAAGGTCACACCGATGTATTTTCGTATTAGCTTGCGATTCGCCTTGGCTGTTTTCGTAGTCGGGCAACTCCTCACGAGGCAGCTCGCGCATGCCCAGAGCTTGAAAATTCCCTATGTATCCCTTTCTCCCACCGCCGGACCGTTGTGGATCACCTACGAAGCCGGCATCTTCAAGAAAAACGGTATAAATGCGGAGCTTTTGTACATCCCGGGCGGATCGGTGATCATTCAGTCGATTATGTCCGGAGACGTAAAGGTGGCGAACATGGCGCCGCCATCGGCGATCGGCGCTTGGGCCAAGGGCGCCGAATTGACGCTGATTGCGAGCGGCGTCGATCAACTTTTGGAAACCGTCGTCACGGGGCCGAGCATCAAGCAACCAAGCGAATTGAAGAACAAGAAAATCGGCGTCAGCCGCTATAGATCTTTGACGGATATGGCGCTCCGCGAGGCGCTGCGCCACTACAAACTCACCCCGGATAAAGATGTAACGATACTGCAAACCGGCGGCGAAGCGACGCGGTTCGCCGCTCTGACGTCGGGAGCGATTGATGGCGCGATGCTTTCAGGAGATAAGAAAGTTCTAGCCGAAAAAATGGGATATCATGTCACGATCGATCTCAGCCGATTGCCGATTTATTACCCGGTCAACGGCGTGATCGCGTCAAAAAAGTTCTTGGCAACGAGCCCGGATGTAGCGAAGAATTTTCTTAAGAGCTGGGTCGAGGGCATAAAAGTTTTCAAGACGGATAAGGAATTGACTCTCAAAATACTTGCCCAGTATTTAAAAATCAGCGACCGAGACGTGCTGGAAAAAAGCTGGGAAATCTACCTGCCGGTCTACAAAAAACTCCCGTACGGTGATAAGCGTGCGGTGAAATTTGCGTTGGATCAAATGGGCAAGGAGGTTCCCGATCCGGCCCGGCTCAATGCGGACGATTTCATCGACAACAGTCTTCTTTCCGAGTTGGAGAAGAGCGGCTTTATCGATCACCTTTACAACGAGCCGTCCAAAAAATAGGAGCACGACATGTTTGCCAAGATCAAACACCTCGCGATTATAAGCGACAACTATGCCCTCTTAAGCCGGTTTTATCAGGCGCTGTTCGGCATGAAAGCTTCCAAGTCACCGAGGCCGGAAAGCGCGGTGGCGATCGGCGACGGCTACATCGGCATGAATATCATCCCGCAAAAATTGGGGCGACAGGCCGGACTCGAACATTTTGGCTTGGAAGTCGAAGACGTCGACAAAGTCGCGGCACGATTGCGCGAGAAATATCCGTCCGTGCAACTGATCAAACGCCCGACGAACCGGCCGTTCGCGGGTATCAGCACGCACGATCCGGACGGCTATGTTTTCGATCTATCGCAGCAACAGATGGCCAACAGGTCGGAAGTCTACGTCGAAGGAGAGTGGCAGCAGGAACGTTCCATCAGCCACTTTGTCTTGCGCTCGCTCAATCCGGCAGCTTCGGCGAAGTTCTATCGCGAGGTTTACGAGCTCCAG
>VBKX01000239.1 GCA_005879435.1 Deltaproteobacteria bacterium | reverse complement strand
AGTTCACGGGCAACGGCACGATGTATAATCTTGGCCAAAATACCAACCCGGCTGCGCCGTGGCCGAGGTTCTTCGTGAAAAGTTTCGTGCGGGTCTATGATTTCACGAATGGGGCGATGCGCGATGATGTCGTGCGCATGGCGGCGGAGCCGCCGACCGTCGGACCAGAACAACGTGTGGTGACATCGGTCAGCGGCGATCACGCTTGGAACCGGGCGGACAAAGATATAGCGGCGAGACTTTATGAGGCCCCACAGCGCGCTCACGAGATCGTGATCTCGCCCCATGGTCTTCTCCGCGCAGCTTTTGCCAGCAATGCGGTGGTTACCAAGAAGACGATCGATGGACGGCCAATGACGGTTATCTCGTTTACCTATCAGGGCAGACACAAGGTTGTTGCATACGCCAACGACCAAAATGCGCTCGAACGGGTTGAGTCTTCTTACGGCCATCCAATCGTCGGAGATATGAAGGTTTTGACCCATTACGGACCGTACCGCGATTTTGCCGGCGTCAAGTTTCCGACCAAGATCATTCAATACCAAGATGGCTTGCCGACGCTGGATCTGACGGTGACGGCCGTCAGAGCCAATCCACCGGCGGACATCGAGGTGCCCGCCGACGTGCGTAGTAATCCGGTGCCGGTGAAATCCGAGAAAGTCGCGGACGGGATCTGGTATATCACCGGCATCAATGCTTACAGCGTCCTTGTCGAAATGAAGGACTATCTGATCGTTGTCGAAGCTCCGCACGGCGAGCAACGGTCAATCGCGGTGATCGCCGAAGTGAAAAAGCTCGTGCCGAATAAACCGATCAAGTATCTGGTCAACACGCACCATCACTTCGACCATGCGTCCGGTGTTCGAACCTACGCGGCTGAGGGTGTCACAATTGTGACCCACGAAGTCAATCGGCCGTATTTTGAGCGCGCTGCCTTAAATTCTTGGACTCTAGCGCCCGATCGTCTCGCTAGATCGAAAAAGAAGCCGGTGTTTCAAGCCATGGGTGACAATATGGTTTTGACCGACGGCACCCGTTCGGTGGAGCTCTATCAGATCCTCAATAACAATCATCATGACGGAATCGTCATGGCGTATCTGCGCAAAGAAAAGATCCTGATCGAAGCCGATGCTTTTAACCCGACCCCGGCCGGCGCAGAGCCACCCAAGGTTCCGAATCCGTTTTCTGTCGCCCTCGAGGCCAACGTCCGGCGCTTGAACATCGATGTCGATCGAATCGTCCCGATCCACGGTCGCATCGTACCTTATAGCGAGCTGCTTGCTGCTATAGGCAAGAAGCCGGCGCCGGCTGCAAAGTAGCTGTTGGTCGAGGTGCAAGCGCTGGATATCCAGCGCTTGCACCTAAAGTTTCGCGGCGGCTGGTTGGACTGAGACCTACGCTCGGTACTCCGCGCCGCGGGCTGGCTGGCGTCGCTGCTCGACTGCGCCGAGCGCGATGATCTGACAATCGAGGCACGGCAGGCAATTCTGGCCGACAACGCGAAGGGATTTTTTGCACTGTGAGGCTGAGAACCGCGGCCGCAATCCAAGCGTCTATGGGTGAGGCGGCTCAAATGAAGCGGGAGACGATGACGCGTGAAACGATCGAGAGGAATGAGGCGAAATGAACAAAGTGATTTTCAGTTTGTTGTGGGGGTTCTTGATTGCGACGAGCGCTGCGGCGCAATCGCCTTTTTTCCAAGGTAAGACGATCACGATCATCGTCGGCTATCAGACCGGCGACGGCTACGACATCTGGGCGAGACTGCTCGCCGCGCATATGGGTAAACATATTCCCGGCAACCCCGGTATTATCGCGCAAAATACGCCCGGCGCCGGCAGCATGATCGCGGCCAATCACATCTACAACGTGGCCAAGGCTGATGGTATATGGATCAGCTGGGTTGCAAAAAAGAGGTTCATTTCGATTGGAGCAAATTCGGCTGGGTGGGTTCGACAGAAAATACGCCGTGGCTGGTCTACATGAGCAGCAATGCGCCGTACAAGACCATCGACGACGTGCGCAAGGCGAAGGAACCGCCAAAGTGCTCGGCGACGAGCACCGGCACGAGCGGCCACTTTATACCGAAGCTCCTGGAAGAAGCCCTAGGCGCGAAATTCAACGTGGTCATGGGTTACCAAGGCGGCGCGGAACAAGACTTGGCCTTCGAGCGCGGCGAGGTGGTGTGCCGGTCGCTGAGTATTCCGACGTTCTTCGCGCGCGAGCCGTTTACCACGTGGCGCAAGAAAAATATGGTGCGCATCCTGTTGCAAACTGGCCGCAAGCGCGATGCAAAAATGCCGGACGTGCCGACCATCCACGAGCTGATGACCGAGTACAAGACTGCGGCAACGACTCGCTCTCTGGTCACGGCCGTCTTGGCTTCCGGCGATCTCGGCCGGCCGTTCATCACGCCGCCGGGAATCGCGGTTGACCGCCTAAAAATTCTTCGCGATGCATTTCGCAAGACCATGGGGGACCCGGTCTTTTTAGCCGACGTTAAAGCGCGGAAACTTGAAGCCGATCCTGATTATGGAGAGGAATTGGAGACGATCGCAAAAGAGGTGGGGGCGCAGCCGCGGGAAATTGTCGAGCGCATGAAAAAATTACTCAGCGAGTAACGCTTTTCAGAGACCGGTGGTATCGGGGATGAATTGTAATCCTAGAGAACCCAATTTGTCATCCGGACGAGGTGGACGGCGAGTTTTCTCGATGCAAGATCCTTCCGCAATAATCGTCGCGTGGAAAGCTCGCTGGAGAAAAAGCACCGGTTCACTCAACGCCGTGCCATTGAGTTCTCTCATGGTTCCTGCCCGGCGGATTTCGTGCCGTTGCTGGTGACCGGTAGGCCGGGCAACGAGAAAGTCGATTTTGTCGTCAAGAAGGTGAAAGAGAGGGAGAAATGACGAGAGTGAAGTGTCCCAACTGCGCTCGCGATTTTGTCCGGCGTGTTTCCCGGTCCGATTCCGTGGAAAAGTTTCTGAGTATCTTCTACGTGTATCCCTTCAAATGCCAACTCTGCGGCTATCGTTTCCGGTTTCTCCAATGGGGCGTTCGTTATGTCAGAGTCGAGGAAGATCGGCGCGAGTACGATC
>VBKX01000236.1 GCA_005879435.1 Deltaproteobacteria bacterium | reverse complement strand
ATGCGCGCCAAGGCGTGAATGATCTCTTTATTGCCGACGCAAAAGCCAACGCGCCAACCGGGCATGTTGTAACTCTTTGACAATGAGAAAAATTCCACGCCGACCTCTTTTGCGCCCGGTACCTGCAGAAAACTCGGCGCTTCATAGCCGTCGAAGGTGAGATCGGCATAGGCGAGATCGTGGACTACGAGAAAGCCATGCTCTTGCGCTGTCTTCACGACCCGCTCGAAAAAGTCGAGCTCGACAACCTCCGTCGTCGGATTGTGCGGAAAGCTGATGATCAGCATCTTTGGTTTCGGCCAGGTCTGGCGAATCGCCTCTTCTAGGTGCGCGAAGAACGATTCGCTCGTCGTCAACGGAATGCAGCGTAGATCGCCGCCAGCTAAAACCACGGCGTACTGATGAATCGGGTATGTCGGGCTTGGGCAGAGCACCACGTCGCCGGGGTCGATGGTCGCCCAAGCAAGATGGGAGATGCCCTCTTTGGCGCCGATGGTCACGATAGCTTCGGCGTCTGGATCGAGGCTGACTTGGTAGCGGCGCTGGTACCAGTCGCATATCGCCACGCGGAGTTTGTAGATGCCTCGTGACACGGAATAGCGATGATTCTGCGGCTTGCTGGCGGCTTCGACGAGCTTGGCGACGACGTGCGGCGGGGTTGGCAAATCAGGATTGCCCATGCCGAAGTCGACAATGTCTTCACCGCGATGACGCGCCGCCATTTTCATGGCATCGATGATGCTAAATACGTAGGGCGGCAGCCGTTTAATCCGCTGAAATTCCACGCGTGGTTACCTGATCCCTTCTATAGCAAATAATTCTTTCATTTTATAAAGCATCGTCGTGGCTGGCGCAACTAAAAGGTTTTTTGGAGTGACAGTTCGAATTAATTGGATTATTGATGTGGCGTTGTAGCGCACGACCTGCGTGTCGCCCTATCGGTCAGGCAACGGAATCGGGCCGCCCCTCCGGAACGACCGGCGTTGATGACGCCGAAAATCGTGGCGTGTTCATCCGACCAAGCCCAACTGCAATGTCGCTCCCCAGCGGTGGCGGAGGATTTGCTTCATGCCTGTCGAAGCTTTGCTTTTCAGCTCGGGGTCTTTGTCCAACCAAGCCAGAGCTTCCTGGCGGGCCTCAGCAAGCAAGCGCGCATCGCGCGCCAAATTGGCGAAGCGAAAGTCGGCCAACCCGGATTGGCGCGCGCCAAGCATTTCCCCAGGACCGCGCAGGCGCAGATCGGCTTCAGCGATCTTAAAGCCGTCGCGCTCTTTTTCCATCACGCGAAGACGTTCGGCAGCCACGGCGCTGCCGGTTCCGCGATTGACCAATAGGCAGTGACCCGGCGCCGAACCTCGTCCCACTCGGCCGCGCAGCTGGTGCAATTGCGATAGGCCAAACCGCTCCGCATGCTCGACCACCATGACCGTGGCGTTGGGAATGTCGATGCCGACTTCGATCACGGTGGTCGCGACGAGAAGTCCGAGCTTGCCGTCACGGAACGAGCGCATGATTTGATCTCTTTGAACAAAGTCTGGTGCATTTTCTCGGCCATTTGAGTGGCGTCGCGCACTTGTTGAAGCTGTTCCGAGGCCTCTACCAGCGGCAACACGATGAACGCCTGATGGCCGCGTTTTAACTCATCGAGCACGATGGTGTAGACTTGCCGGCGTTCGCGCTCGCTGAAAACCTTAGTTTGCACCGGGGTTCGTCCCGGCGGCATCTCGTCGACGAATGACACTTCCATGTCGCCGTAAAGCACCATCGCCAAGCTCCGGGGAATTGGTGTCGCGCTCATCAGCAGCGTATGCGGTTGGCGGCTCGACGGCGACGCGTTTTCCGAGCCAGCGATCAGACGCTGGAGCGAAAGGCGCTGCATGACACCGAAGCGATGCTGTTCATCGATCACACCCAAGCCCATGTGCGGCGCGCGCACTTCATCTTGTATCAGCGCGTGGGTGCCGACAACGAAGGAAACCTCGCCGCGCTCGATCCGTCCGAGCAGCAATCGTTTGTCTTTTACCGGCGTCGCCGCCGTCAACAGGGCCGGAAATGCTGCTCGGCCAAGATTTCCGTGGGCGCCATCCAGAGCGCTTGGTAACCGTTGTCGATCGCCTGCAGTGACGCCAACCAAGCGACCATGGTTTTTCCCGATCCTACGTCCCCTTGGACGAGGCGCTGCATGGGTTGATCGCGCTTCATGTCTTCGCTTATTTCGTTTAGAACGCGTTGTTGCGCGCCGGTGAGTTTGAACGGCAAAAGGTCGCGCATGCGCGCTCCGAGCGGCGCGCTCTTGGCGCTAAAGTGAATCGCCGCGCTCTTGGCGCGGGATCTCTTGCGCAGGCCCAAGCCGAGCTGAAGATAGAAAAGCTCGTCAAAGATGACCGTTCGGTGTGCCGATGAAGCAAATTCGTTGAACGCGTGGATATCGATCTCAAGTGGCGTCTCGTGCAATTGCGCGAGCGCGTCGGCGACCGTCATCAAACGGTGACGTTGAATAATTTCCGGGGGCAGACGGTATGAAAAATAGCCCCTGTATTCGCACAACGCTTGAGCCATCCATCGACGCATCAGAGACAACGGCAGGCCCGCTGGTCGAACGTACATCGGCAGGATCCGCTGCAGCGGTTGCTCCTCTATTATTGTTTCGATGACCTCGAAATCCGGATGAACGATGCGCAGCCGCCCCGGCATTCCTTGTTCGATTTTGCCGTGGACTAAAAGCGTTTGGCCGTTGGCGAGGCCATTGGCCAGATATCTCGGCGCTCGATACCAGATCAAATCGACGCTGCCGCTGTCATCCTGTAGCGCCCCGAGAAGCAGTTGACTACGGCGGCGCGGGTTATATTTCTTTTGCAAAGCGAGCAAACGGCCGACAAAGCTCGCCTCCTCGCCCGGCGTCGCGCTGGCGATTTTCCTAATTTGCCGCCGATCTTCATAGCGAAACGGTAAGTGATAGAGCAGATCTTCGATGGTCGTCAGTCCGAAGGATTCGAGCTGGCTCGCGCGCTTCGGACCGACGCCTTTGAGACTTTGAATCGGCGTGCCGAAAGCGCGCAGGCAAGCCCGAACGCCAATCGGCGACGGATGGGTGGCGGAATCTGCGACGGACGGCTTCATGACGCTCGCTATGGCAAGACCGGCGCCTCGTAGTCTTGTAAGGCTTTGACTTCGAAGTCGCACTGCAATAGGAATTCGATTCCATCGGCCGCGGCATCGGCTCCCGCCATCGTCGTAAAGTACGGCACCTGGTAATCCAAAGCGCAGCGCCGGATCGCGTACGAATCCGCCTGGGAGCGGGTGTCCTCGGGAGTGTTGATCACTATCGCGATCTCGCCGCTTTTGATCTGGTCGCCGATATGCGGGCTACCGTCCTGTACCTTGTTGACGACCTCAGTGGGGATTTGCCGCTCTTCGAAACAATGCGCCGTACCGCGCGTTGCAACGATTTGAAAACCGATGCGGTACAGTTTTCGCGCGACAAAAGTTGCTGCCACCTTGTCGTCGTCGCGAACGCTGATAAACACTTTGCCCCTCCGCGGCAAGCGCATGCCGCCGCCGAGTTGGGCTTTAGCGAACGCGATGCCGAAATTATCGTCGATCCCCATGACCTCGCCGGTCGACTTCATCTCCGGACCCAGCAGCGTATCGACGCCGGGGAATTTATTGAAGGGAAATACCGCCTCTTTGACAGACACATGCTTCGGCACAATCTCTTTAGTTAAACCCAGATCCTTGAGTTTCTTTCCGACCATAATGCGCGCCGCGATTTTCGCCAGAGGGACCCCGATCGCTTTGCTGACGAACGGTACGGTACGCGACGCCCGCGGATTCACTTCAAGCACGAAAACATTGTCTCCTTGCACCGCAAACTGAACGTTCATCAGGCCCCGAACGTTGAGCGCGGTGGCGATCGCGACAGTGTGCCGGCGAATTTCGTCTTGAATATCCGGGTGGATCGACTTTGGCGGTAGACTGCAGGCGCTATCTCCCGAGTGAACCCCCGCCCGCTCGATATGTTCCATGATGCCGCCGATGATCACCTGCTCGCCGTCTCCCAGCGCGTCGACATCGACTTCGATCGCGTCGTCGAGAAACTTGTCGATCAGCACCGGATGTTCCGGCGACGCCGACACGGCACGTGTCATATACTCTTTTAGCG
>VBKX01000237.1 GCA_005879435.1 Deltaproteobacteria bacterium | reverse complement strand
ACGCTGGGCAAGTCACAAGCTGAGTTCCGGCAAATGTTTATTGCCAAGTAATTGATTTAGGAACCGAAGTGCTTGACTTGAAGAGTTGCGCTCTATACTTTTTATCCGTTTCGAATCAGGAGGATCAAGTGAGCAGAATCATACAACGCGGGTGTCTGATTATTGCGCTGGTCGCACTTGCCGGCATGATAAACGTTGAAATCCTTTGGGCGCAGGCGGCGAGTGTCGACGCGGCCAAGAAGGAGGGCAAGGTCGTCGTGTACGGCTCCGTGGTGCCGCAGGCCATGGACGGGCTGCACCAAGCGTTCAAAAAGAAGTACGGCGTCGACGTGGAATACTGGCGTGGTTCTTCGACCCAGGTTTCGGAGCGGGCGTTGACCGAGTGGCGCGCCGGCAAGCCGGGCTTCGACATCGCGGAAGGGAATCGCGGCGTGCAATTGATCATGAGGAACGAGGGCTTGTTCCAGAAGTTCGTCCCACCTAATTCTGAGAAGTTTCCGGCTCAGTACAAAGAAAAGGACGGTCTTATTACGCCGTGGCGTGTGCTGCCGATTAGCATTCTCTACAACACCGAGCTTGTGAAAGCGGCGGACTTACCTAAGACCTTTGACGATTTGTTGAATCCGAAATGGAGCGGAAAAATCTCGATCCCCGATCCGACGCGTCATACGACCACCGCCCAGTTTCTATGGAATCTGGAGAAGTTTAAGGGTGATAAGTGGCTGGACTACGTCAAAGCCTTGGCTAAACAGAAGCCGATCCTGGTGGAGTCTTTGGCGCCGGTGACGACAACGATCATCAAAGGTGAGGCGTTGGTAGGAATTACTTATATTAAGTACATCAAGCAGTACAAAGGACCGGTGACCTATATTCCGATGGATAAATATCTCACCGACCCAAACTATCTGAGCCTCAGCGCCAAATCGGCACATCCGAATGCGGCTAAACTCTACATCGATTTCGCGTGTTCTCCCGAAGGGCAAAAGGAAATTGCCGAGGATGGTGAATTCGTCTTGGCGCCGGGTATCTACCCCCCGATCAAAGATGCCGAGAAAGTAGCCCCGCGGATGGTTTTCATGGATAATCCAACGGAGGACGAGTTCAAGAAACTCATGAGCGGGACCTTTCGCGATATTTTTTTCGCTAAATAACTTTGGCAATATTCCGTCTTTTGTTGACACCCTTTGAGGGCTGGCCTATAGGTGGCCGGCCCTCTTTTTTATTGCGAGCCAGGTTCATTTAGAAGCCGAGAAAGGTTCGGTCGAGAATTGGTAAATCGTGTCTTGGATTCGTTTCGGCGCGAGCCCCAGCTTGCGGTTGTTGTATGCGTCGGCATCATCATCGCTTATTTGAGCTTGTCTCCGACGCTGATGCTCTTTTATGGCAGCTTTCGTAGCAAGCCATTAGGTGTGCCGAGCGCCGAGTTCACTTTAGCGCATTACCTCCAAGCTTACGCTGACCCGCTGACCTATCAATTACTCTTTAACTCCTTTGTTTTTGCCGCAGGTTCTTCAATTCTAGCAACTGCATTGGCGGCGGCTCTTGCTTGGATCTCGATTCGGACAAATGCTCCTTTTAGAAAGTTTTTTGAGCTGACAGCACTTATTCCCAACATTTTTCCTCCGGTGATGCTCGCTGTTTCATGGACGGTGCTGCTGAGCCCGCGCACGGGATTGATTAACCGATTGTTGATGGAGCTATTCAGCTTGGATAATGCGCCGCTGAATCTCTATTCCTTGTGGGGCATGATCTTCGTCGAGGCGCTCATTACCGCGCCGCTGGCCTTTTTGATAGTTTCGGCGTCGCTCTACTCGATGGATCCGTCGCTTGAAGAATCGGCGCGAGTGGCGGGTTCGAACAACGTTCAGATTGCTTGGCGCATCACTTTCCCGATTATTCGGCCGGCGCTCCTGGCCGCAGTCATGCTGAATTTTGTGCGTGCCATCGAGAGCTTTGATACCCCGGCGATTATCGCGCTGCCGGCGCGCATCGAAGTCTTTACCACCAAGATCTATCGTGAGGCGGTGGGAGCATTTCCCCCGAATCAAAACCTCGCCGCAACCTATGGCGTGTCGCTATTGCTCATCACTATGATATTCGTCTTTTTCTATCGGCACCTGACCAAACGGAGCGAGCGCTACGTGACCGTAACCGGCCGCGGCTACCGGCCAACGACTATCGACCTCGGTAAATGGCGTTACCCGGCGGCGGGCGTCGCCGGTCTGATTCTCGTCCTGATCGTCGTGCTGCCGTTTTTAGTGCTCGTCTATGTTTCTTTTATTTCCTACGTTCACGTTCCTGGAGCGAAGACTTGGGAGTTGTTGACGTTAGATAACTACCGCGGGAATTTGAGCGATGCACGGACCTACCGGGCGCTGCGGAACAGTGTCCTTCTCGCCGTGGGCGGCGCTACTTTGTGCATGCTGCTGGCCGCGCTGACGGCGTGGGTCACGACCAAGACGAGAGTTGCCGGGCGAGGTGTAATCGAGGCTTTGACCTTTATTCCCTGGGCCTTTCCTGGAACCGCCCTGGCTATCGGGCTGCTCTGGACTTACGTTTATGTTCCATTGCCGATTTACGGCACGCTGTGGATCTTATTGATCGGTTACATCACGCGGTTTCTTCCATACGGATTGCGGACGATGACGAGTACGATCGTGCAATTGCATGACGATTTGCCGCAGGCGTCGATGGTCTGCGGCGCGGGGTTCCTGACGACTTTTTGGCGCATCCTGCTACCGTTGTTACGGCCCGGCTTCATCGCCGGCTGGATCATTTTGGCGACGATTTTTTTACGCGAGTTCAGCACTTCGATTTTTCTCTATTCACCGGGTTCTGAACCATTGGGGCCGCTGCTCTACCATTTTTACGTCGACGGCAACTTGGGCCCGATGAGCTCACTGGCATTGATCGTCAGCTTGATTTGTATCACGCTAATCGGGATCGCGCGGAAAATCGGCCAGGTGGGCGGCGAGATCGAGGGACATTAGGAAGGCAACAGGGCGCTAGGCAACAGGCAATAGTTAAGAAGTAAGAGAGAATCGATGGATGCGGGAACTGCGAAGAAATTGATCGAGAAGAATTTAGCTTACGACGAGGTCAAACGGCTGACGGTCAAGCTGGTTCAGCACGCTAGCCCGCAAACTCAACTGCTCGAAGCCGAGCCCCAAGTTCTCGCGCTTATACGCGAGGTGATCAAGCCAGAGTTGGAACAGTCAGGTCTCAAGCCAGGGATCGATAAGATGGGGAACCTGATTCTCCACCTGACAGGACGAACGCACCGCGACCGGTTGATGCTTGTCGGTTACGCCATGTGCGCGGCGCCGAGCACGATGCAAAATCCTTATTCCGGCGAGATCGTCAACGGCGCGCCGTACACGCTGGACGGTGAATGCGTGTGGGGCCGCGGTGCCTGCGAACAGAAGGGCAGCCTGGCGGCAATGATGGCAGCGATGAAGTTCATCGGCGCCAGCAAAGTCGAGTTGCCGAGCGATCTCTATTTCGTCGTCAGCACCGCCGGCGAAACCGGGCGGCATGATTCATTGGCCTATGTGCTCGATCACGGCGGCGTCGAGGCGGACTGGTGCATTATCGACGGCCCGCCGGAGATTCAGCTCGGTAACAAGGGGCGTGTGGACCTGCTCGTGACCGTGCGCGGCAAGCAAGCGCACAGCAGCCGACCCTGGGACGGCATCAACGCCATCGACGGCGCGATGAAAGTTTTGGAGAAGTTAAAATCATTGATGCCTTTCCCCGAAGAGAAAACTCACCCTGAGCTCGGGAAAGTCAGTCTTGCGGCCAACGCCATCGAAAGCTTTCCCAAGGCCACCCATACGATCCAGAGCGAGTGCCGAATCATGTTCGACCGCCGCTTGCTCCCCGGCGACGATCCGAAAAAGGCGGTCCAACAGATGAAAGACGCCATCGGCGAAATCGAGCCCTTTGAGATCCAAGTTGAGCCGCGCGACTTTATGTATCCGAGCGAAGTGCGCAAGGACGCCGAAGTGGTACAGGGTCTGGAGCACGGTATTCGCACGATGCTGGGCTACGAGCCCCAGTTTAGTTTTTCCACGGCAGCCAACGATACCGGGTTATTCAATTTCAAAGGCATTCAAGCGATCAACTACGGCTCGCGCGATATCCGCTTTCAGCACACCGATCATGATCTGGTTGCGCTGAATAATGTTTTTAATGCCGCAAAGGTGTTTGCGTTCGTAGCGATGCACCGCTAGCGAAAAGCGTTCCAGGCGTTCCAATGGTTCCAAAAGTTCCAATCGCGTAAGGGATTTCCGAAGTATATGCCTGGAACAATTGGAACATGTGGAACGAAGGCTGTCCGCAGCCGGTGAAACTATGATTTGTTTTCGTGCTTTTTGAGCATCCGCACATAGTATTCCCACAAATTGATCATCGCATCGGGGCGGTAAATCCGTTTGCGCTTGAGCAGCGCGTCGGCGTCGCTCGCCCACGAAAACGCGCCCATCGACGCCGCCGTGACTTGGGTCTTGGCGCTGTGCTCTAACAACACGCTGCGGATGCAGGCTTCTTCGATGGAAGTGCCGGCGACTACGATACCGTGATTGCGCAGCAGCACGATTTTGTGTTCGCCCAGTAATTTTGCTACGGCGCTGCCTTGCTCCGCGGTGACGATCAGATCGGAAGATTCCTCGAATTTATTCAGAGCCGGCGGGTAGAAAGCGCAGCTCAGGTTGGTGATGGGCAAGAGGCGATGCTCCGATGAAGCGATGATCGTCGAGTAGGTGGGATGGGTGTGGATCACGCAGCGAATTTCGGGGTTGGCGCGGTAGACTTCGCTGTGAATGGGAAATTCATTATGACGTTTGCGTTTGCCGGCGAGCGTGTTGCCGTCAAAATCGATCAGCACCAAGTCGTCTTCGGTCACCTCTTCGAGGCCCAGACCCGAACCTTTGATCCAGTACTGCCCCGGCGTGTCCGTAAGGGCGGAAACGTGGCCGTAGATCATATCGTTGTGGCCCTGCATGGCGAGGATGCGGCATGCGGTGGCAAGTTTTTCCTGGAGCGTCACTTATGGCCTCCTACGCATTTTCTTCGACTCGGAGAATAAAAGAAAACATTAAAGGAAAGTTTGTTGGGGTGTCAAACCAGCACGTGAAATAAAAAAAGCGGCGGCCTTCAGAGAAACCTCAGGTCCGCCGCTTTGAGCTAAGTGGAAGAATCTGGCGATTGCTTAGCGGTGCTGCCAACCCCAGCGTCGATCGCGCGAATCAAATCGGTCAAAGGGCCGCCGATCATAGCGGTGATCGTAGCGATCGGATCGGAAAACGAGGCCTGGACGATGGGCGATGGTGTCTCTCAGCTCTGGCCGTCCCTTTAGGAAATGGTTGAATTCAGGGTTCTTGTCGAGCCATTTCCGGTTGTAAACCAGGTCAGGGTTCTGCTGTAATTCCGTGGCCGCTTTTGGATGCTGGCGCGAGAAGGCCTCGAACTCGGCGATCTGGCTCCGCGAGCCGTAAAATTGGCTCCAGGCTTGGTCCGGCATAGCTAAAGTCATAAACGCTCCGGCGGCAAGTAGAAATAAGCCATAGAAAATGTAGTCAATTTTTCTCCGGTGTTTCATTGTCGTTCCTCCTGGCCGTTTAGACGTTGGCGCCACGAATTAGTTTATTCGCGCGGTGGGCGACAAATTTGAGAGTAGTTTCAAACCCTTGGTCTCGGGAGCCTGATGACGAGCGCCTAGGGGAACGAATGGCGGCATGATGCCGACAAAAGCTTGGTAGGTTTCGCGCCAAAGATTCGTGAATAAACTCAGCGGTAACGCCGCTCGTCGCGGTAATAGCGGCCAAAGACTCGGTTGGGATGGCGCAGGATTTCGTTTTTTACCTCAGGATGGCGTTTGAGGAATTTTTCCAGATCGTCGTGTTTGTCCAAATATTTCTTGTTGTTGACCAGCTTTGGATTGTTCCGCAGCTCGGTAGAAACCTTCGGATGGTCCTGCAAGAAAACGTGAAACTGGCGAACCTCATCCCTGACGCTGCTCCAGGTCAGGCTCGGCGTACCGAATGTGACGGCTGTCAGCGCCACTCCGCCGAGTAAGGTAATCAATAGCTTTCGCATTCTTTGATCTCCTTTCCGGCTGGGCTTATTGAGCATCGCCATCGAAGACGACGCGGACACGGTCTACCCGCG
>VBKX01000234.1:584-4012 GCA_005879435.1 Deltaproteobacteria bacterium | reverse complement strand
GGACAATAAGCTCACCGTCTGGTCATCGACCCAAACGCCGCACTATCTCCATCGTGCTCTAGCCAAGGTGCTCAAATTTCCTGCCAGCCGCATTCGCGTCGTTGCGACGCCGGTCGGCGGCGGCTTCGGCGGCAAGAGCGACCCATTTTCCCACGAGATCTGCGTGGCCAAACTTTCCATGATCACTCGAAGACCGGTCAAGATCACGCTTACGCGCGAAGAATCGTTTTACGTCCATCGCGGCCGCCATCCCGTCAAGATGTTCGCCAAGACCGGCGTGAAGAGCGACGGCACCATACAGGCGATGCAGTACAAAACTTTTCTCGACGGCGGCGGCTACAGTAGCTACGGCTTGGCCAGCGTCTATTATACCGGCGCACTGCAAACCGTCACTTACAAAGTGCCGGCTTATAAATTCGAAGGCGTGCGTGTGTTCACGAATAAGCCGGCGTGCGGGCCTAAGCGCGGATCCCATCGAGTTGCGCCTCAAGCAACTCGTCGAGCCCAACAGCACCACGGTGAACGGTCTGCACGTCAGCAGCACCGGCCTGCGCGAATGCATCGAGCGCGTTGCCGAGCGCGCCGAATGGCAGAAAAAATTCAGCAAGCTTCCCTTCGGTCACGGCGTCGGCTTCGCCGCGAGCTCTTACATCAGCGGCGCGGGCGTGCCGATTTACTGGAACAACATGCCTCACTCGGGCGTGCAAATTAAACTCGATCGCAGCGGCGGAGTCGCAGTGTTCTGCGGCTCCATCGACATCGGCCAAGGATCCGATTCGATTTTAGCTTACGCCGTCGCGGAAGAATTCGGCATCGACCCGGCCGACATCAGAGTGTTGACTGCCGATACGGATTTGACACCGGTGGATCTCGGTAGTTATTCGAGCCGCGTCACCGTGATGACGGGCAACGCTGCGATACAGGCGTGCGGCAAGCTCAAGCCCTTGCTTCTCGACGCTGCGAGCGAAGCGCTGGAAATCCCGGTCGATGATCTCGAATTTGCCGACGGCAAAGTGCGCAGCGCGAGCCTTCATGATCGCGCGATAAGTTTTGCTGACGCGGTAAATAAGGCGGAAGGTAAGCACGGCACGCTCGGGGCTACCGGCAGCTATTGGCCGCCCAAGAACCCGCGCGACTTCAAAGGCTCTGGAGTCGGTCCGACACCGGCTTATAGTTTTTCTACGTCTATTGTCGAGCTTCATTGCGACAGCGTCACGGGCGAAATCAAGCTCGACAAAGTTTGGATCGCGCACGACTGCGGACGCGCCTTTAATCCGCTGCTCGTCGAAGGCCAAACCGAAGGCAGCGTCTACATGGCTCTGGGCGAGGCGCTGATGGAAGAGCAGATCTTTCGCAAGAACGGGCTGCATAAAATTCCGTCAATCTTGGAATATAAGAGTCCGACGACGCTGGAAATACCCGAGATCGAAACCATTCTAGTTGAAACCGATGATCCGGAAGGACCCTACGGCGCCAAGGAAGCCGGCCAGGGACCGCTCTTGCCGGTCGTCCCCGCCGTGGCGAACGCGGTTTACGATGCCATCGGCGTGCGCATTCACGAAGTGCCGATCACGCCGGATAAAATTCTGCGCGCGCTCGACGGGCGGCTGAAGCCGACATCAATTCCCGACTTTAAATTTCCCGCGCCGATCAAATGGCAGCCGGGTGATGGGATCGAGGTAAGTCAGAAAAGCTAGAATGAATCACCTGTTCAATGTTCAAAGTTCCGAGTTCAATGTCTCGCCTCGCATCCCCAACCCTGAACTTTGAACCTGGAACCTTGAACCAAAAAGAACCATGTTACGACTACCGGAATTTAAATACTTCCAACCGCGCTCGCTGAAGCAGGCGGCAAGAGCATTGGCAGACGTTGGCGCGGATGCCATGCTCGTCGCCGGCGGGACGGACGTGTACCCGAAAATGAAGCGCGGCCAATTTACGCCTCGCAACTTAATTTCCCTGAAACTGTTGCGCGAGCTGAAAGGGATTCGCCAAAGCAAAGACGGTCTCTGGATCGGCGCCGGTGAAAGTCTCACCGCAGTTTCAAGTCATCGGCTGATCGCAAAACATTTTCCCGCCCTCGCGCACGCCGCCGAATCGGTGTCGACCCCGCAGTTGCGTAACATGGGCACCATCGGTGGCAACGTGCTTGTCGACACGCGCTGCAATTATTACGATCAAACTTTTTTCTGGCGTCAGGCTGTCGGCTTTTGCATGAAAAAGGATGGCGACATCTGCTTGGTCGCACCGGGTAGCGCAAAATGCCTCGCGATCGCTTCCTCGGACACTGCGCCGGTGTTGGTGAGCTTGGGGGTGGAAGCAATCTTGATGGGGCCGAGGGGCGAACGGCGCTGCAAACTCGCAGAGTTGTATCGCGACGACGGAATCGATTATTCGGCCAAAGCTCACGACGAGATTTTGAAAGGTTTGCTCATTCCGCGCCAATCGCTGGGCCGGCGAAATGCCTACTTGAAGTTGCGGCGCCGCGGTTCCTTCGATTTTCCGATTCTAGGAGTGGCGGCGGCGCTCGACATCGACGACCGCGGCGAATGCCGCGATGCAACCGTCGTCTTGACCGCCGTGGCTTCCGCGCCGAAAACCGTCATTGAGGCGACGTCGTTACTGCAGGGCAAGAAAATCACTTTAGAATTAATCGCCGCTGTGTCGGACGCGGCGGCCAAGATTGCGCATCCGCTCGATAACGCCGATTTAGATTATTGGTATCGCAAACGCATGGCTAAAGTGTTTACCCAAAGAGTTCTGGCGCAGGTGGCGGGTCTAGAGCCAGCGGGTAATTGAAAAGATTAGGAATGCTTCGAGAGCCTCAGCATGAACGGAATGTTCTTGATCGTTTTTGATCTCTTCCCGTTCATCCTGAGCCCGTCGAAGGACTCCGAAGGAGTTTTTAAGCAATCTCCTGGCAAGTAACCAATGCATCTAGGAGAGTTTCTATGAGTAAGGATTTGAGGACTTTCCTCGACGACCTGCAAGAACGGCTACCTTATGATTTTGTGCGCATTGAGAAATCCGTCTCACCTAAACAGTTTGAAGTGACGGCTCTGCTTCAGCACTTCGAAAATCAAAAAAAATTTCCGGTCTTGTTCTTTGAAAAGCCGCTCGATCTCAACGGTAAGCCCTCCGCGTTTCCGCTGTTGAGCAATGTCTTCGCCACCCGCCAGCGTTGCGCGCTGTCTCTCGGCATGAAAGCCAACGAAGGCGACTTGCCGCTGAGCCTCGAGTATGCGCGCCGCGAGGACAGGATGCTTGCTCCGGTCACCATTCCTCGGAGCGAGGCGCCGGTCAAGGAAGTCATCAAGCGCGGCGATGAGGCAAATATTTACGAACTGCCGGTAGTCCGCCATCACGCGATGGATCCGGCGCCGTACATCGATATGACGCCGGTGATGAAGGACCCGGACGAAGGTTGT
>VBKX01000234.1:0-564 GCA_005879435.1 Deltaproteobacteria bacterium | reverse complement strand
CGGCCTGCACATGTCGCCGCGGCACAACTGGCAAATCCATCGCAAGAACGAAGAAAAAAACCGGCCGACGCCGGTGGCGATCGTCATCAGCCATCATCCGGCATTCTATCTGGGCTCGTTGAACGTCTCGCCGTTCGGCGTAGACGATTACGCCAAGGTTGGCGCCATTATGGGCGAGGCGCTTCGGCTCACGCCATCGGAAACTCTCGGCGAAGATTTCATGGTGCCGGCCGACGCCGAGATGGTAATCGAAGGGCATGTGCTTGCCAATGTGAAAGAAGTCGAAGGACCGTTCGGCGAATTTACCGGCTACTACGGCCCGCAGCGGCTGCGCAACGTCATCGAAGTGAGCGCCATCACGCACCGGCGCGATGCTATCTTCCAGCATATCTTTACCGGTCACCGAGACACTTGGGTGCTCGGTGGCATTCCCAAAGAGGGCAGCCTTTTTAATCTCATCCGCGGCGTCGTGCCGACAGTCAAAGCGGTTCATTTCCCAATGTCGGGTAGCTGCCGTTTTAACTGCTACATTTCCATCGACAAGAAAGTCGATGGCGAGACCAA
>VBKX01000233.1 GCA_005879435.1 Deltaproteobacteria bacterium | reverse complement strand
GATATTGCCTGCAAACGGCGGAAGCATACGATTCGGATCGCCGGCCGGCGGCTCGACCTTGATCACGTCGGCGCCGAGATCGGCCAACCAGCGTGTCGCGTAGGACGCGGGAATGTCGCCAAGCTCAATGACACGGAGATGGCCTAGAGCACGATCGTCGGTATGCGTATCTGCCAATTGATTACCCTTCGCCGAATCCAAACAACATTTTTCCACCACGGAGGACGCAGGAAAGGTGACGTTCAAGAATGTAGAAATCCAAAACCTTCGTGTCCTTCGCACGCTTCGTCGTGAAATATCTTCTCACTCGTCACTTGCTCAAATCGACAACGACGCGCCCGCGCACACCGCCCTTTAGAATCGCATCAATCTGCGGATTCAGCTCTTCAAGTGAAACTTCCGTTACGATGCTCGAAAGATCGATCTTCCAATCGCCGGCAAGCTTGCTCCAAGCCATTTGGCGGGCCCGCATAGGAATCTCCACGGAATCAACGCCAAGCAAGCTCACACCGCGCAGAATAAACGGAAAGACGTTCACGTTGAGGTCGGCTGACATAGCGTTGCCGCAGGCGGCCACGAGGCCGCTGTACTTAGCCGTTTTGAGTGCCGTCGCGAGAATATTTCCGCCGACCGTATCGACGACACCGGCCCAGCGCGGTTTTTGCAACGGCCGCCCGGAAGTATCATTCGCTTCTTCTCGGGAGATGATCGTCTTAGCACCGAGGCCTGTGAGAAAATTATGCTCGCTCGATTTTCCGGTCGCCGCGACAACGTTGAATCCCAGCTTTGCCAGTATCGCCACGGCAATGCTGCCGACGCCGCCGGTGGCGCCGGTCACCAGCACTTCGCCTGAATCCTTCGTCAAGCCGCTGGCCATCAAGCGGATGATGCACAACGCCGCCGTGAGACCGGCGGTGCCGTGACTCATGCTTTCTTTCAGCGACAAGCCTTGCGGCAATTTTGTCGCCCAAAGGGCCGGCACGCTGATGTATTGGCTAAAACCGCCGGAGGTGTTCATGCCAAGATCGAAGCCCGTGACGGTGACCTGATCACCGACGGCAAAGAGTTTTGTCGTGGAGTCTGCCACCACCCCGGCGGCGTCGATGCCTGGCGTATGAGGATATTTCCTCGTGACGCCCTTATTGCCCGTGGCGGACAGCGCGTCTTTATAGTTCAAGGAGGAATATTTGACTTCGATGATAAGCTCTCCCGCCGGCAAATCGCTCAGCGCGCGCTCACGGATCTCGCGCGGAAAAGTTTTTTCCGCCGTCTCAGACACTACCATCGCTTTGAAAGTTTGCGGTAAAGCCATGCGTTGATTAGTATTGCACGTTTGAACTTGAACATTTTGCACCTTGAACCGCCGCCAAGCGGAGCAGAATGATCGGCGAATACTTGCAATAGACCCGATCTTCGGTGCAAATAGAGTTGGAGGAATTTAGTATGGCAACGGAACCGGGCGCAGGACTTGCCGGTATAATCGCCGGCCACACGGCAATCGCCACGGTGGGCAAAGAAGGCAAAGGTCTCACCTATCGCGGCTATTCCATTCACGACCTCGCCGAACATTCGACGTTCGAAGAAGTCGCTTATCTGCTCATCTACGGGCACTTGCCCAAGCAAGTCGAGCTCGATGAATACAAGGTCAAACTACGCGGCATGCGCGGCCTGCCCGCACCGTTGAAAACCGTGCTCGAGCTGATTCCCCGCAGCACCCATCCGATGGATGTTATGCGCACCGGCTGCTCCATGCTCGGCACGCTCGAGCCCGAAGGCCCCGGCCACGACCAAGTCGCCGTCGCCAACCGGTTGACCGCCTGTTTCAGCGCAATGTTGCTCTACTGGCATCACTTTCACACGGACGGCCACCGTCTCGACACCGAAACCGACGACGACAGCACCGCTGGTCATTTTCTTCATTTGCTACATGGCAAAAAGCCCGACGAGCTGCACCGGCGCGCCATCGATGTATCGCTGATTCTTTACGCCGAACATGAGTTCAACGCCTCGACGTTCACCGCACGTACCATCGTTTCTACTCTGCCCGATTTTTATTCGGCCGTCACCGGCGGCATCGGCGCGCTGCGCGGACCGCTGCACGGCGGCGCCAACGAAGCGGCCATGGAGTTGATCGAACAGTTTGCAAACACGGATGAGGCCGAAAAGGGACTGATGGATATGCTCGCCGCCAAAAAACTCATCATGGGTTTCGGCCACCGGGTTTACAAAATTTCCGACCCGCGTTCCGACGTCATCAAGGCCTGGTCTAAAAATCTTAGTAAAGCGCAGGACGATAGACGCCTTTTTCCGATCTCCGAGCGCCTCGAGCAAGTCATGCGCCGTGAAAAAAAGATGTTCCCGAATCTGGATTTTTACAGCGCCACCGCCTATCACTTTTGCGGCATCCCGACGGCGATGTTTACGCCGCTCTTCGTCATCTCGCGCATCACCGGTTGGGCGGCGCACATCATCGAGCAGCGTGCCGATAATCGTCTGATACGGCCCAACGCCGAATACGTCGGGCCCGATCCGCGTCCGTTCGTGCCGATCAACAAAAGATAGGGGCCGTTCGAAGTTCAACGTTCAAGGTTCAAAGTCCCCTTCTCCGCCCTTGAACTTTGAACCTGGAACCTTGAACGGCATTGAAGGCTTTCATGAGCGCAGAGGTTTCAAACATTCGTCCTGAACCGGATAAAATCTTGGTCGAGTTAGCCGACTACGCAGCAAGCTACACACCAGACAGTCGCGAAGCCATCGACACCGCACGTCACAATCTCATGGACACGCTGGGCTGCGGTTTGCTCGCCTTGCGCTACCCCGATTGCGCCAAGCATTTAGGACCTGTGGTTCCCGGCGCGACGTTGGTCAATGGCGCCCGCGTGCCCGGCACCGATTGGCAACTCGATCCGGTGCAAGCTGCGTTCAATATCGGCGCGATGATCCGCTGGCTCGATTTCAACGATACCTGGCTCGCCGCCGAATGGGGGCATCCGTCGGATAATCTCGGCGGCATTCTCGCGCTTGCCGATTATCTCACACGCACTAAACAGAAAGCGTTTACCGTGGGCGATATGTTGATTGCGATGATCAAGGCGCACGAAATTCAGGGAATCCTCGCGCTGGAGAACAGTTTCAACCGCATCGGTCTCGATCACGTGTTGCTCGTGCGCGTGGCTACGACGGCGATCACCACTGCCATGCTCGGTGGCACGAAGGAACAAATCATCAGCGCGCTCTCCAACGCATGGATTGATGCCCCCGCAAATCATGGGCCGCGGGGGACGCCACCAGCCGCGGGGTGCGTCTGGCGCTGATGGCCATGCAAGGCGAGATCGGCTATCCGTCAGCGCTGACGGCGAAGAACTGGGGCTTCTACGATGTGCTTTTCAAAGGCAAGCCATTACTCCTCGGCCGCCCGCTTGGTTCTTACGTGATGGAAAACGTTCTGTTCAAAATTTCCTTTCCCGCCGAGTTCCACGCCCAAACCGCGGTAGAATGTGCGCTTCGGCTTCACGACACGGTGCGAAATCGCCTGGATCAAATCGATAGAGTGGTCATCACCACCCAGGAGTCGGCGATCCGCATCATCGACAAGTCTGGACCTCTGCATAATCCCGCCGATCGCGACCACTGCATTCAATACATGACCGCCGTAGGTCTGATCTTCGGCGAACTGACGGCGGACCACTACGAAGACGCCGTCGCCCGCGATCCGCGGATCGACGCTTTGCGCGGGAAAATGCTCTGCGTCGAAGATCCAGCGTATTCCACGGACTATCTCGACCCGCAAAAGCGCTCGATCGCCAACGCCGTTCAAGTTTTTTTCAAGGACGGTACGAGCAGCAAGAAGATCGCCGTCGAATATCCGATCGGCCATCGCCGCAGGCGCGCCGAAGGCATGCCGCTGCTGGTGAAAAAATTTGCGGCGAATTTGGCGTCGCGTTTCGCGCCCCAACAGTGTGACGCGATTCTGCGCCTTTGCGCGGATCCCGACACCCTCGCTGCCACGCCCGTGGACAAATTTACCGATATGTTTGCGCTGCAGCCGTGACGCCAAGCGATCCGTAAGCATACTGCCTCGCGGATAAAATCAAGAATCACTTTAACTAACCTGAGGTGATACATGAACCCACGACAAACGCTCAAAGGACTTCTCAAGCGCAACCGCCTTCTCGTCGCGCCCGGCTGTTTTGACGGCCTTTCGGCTCGCCTCGTCGAAGAAGCGGGTTTTGAAGCCGCCTATCTCAGCGGCGGCGCCGTGGCACGCAGCATGGGCATTCCCGACATCGGTCTCGTGACCATGTCGGAATCGATCGAGCGCGCGG
>VBKX01000232.1:1282-2384 GCA_005879435.1 Deltaproteobacteria bacterium | reverse complement strand
CGACTTCAAGTTCTTCAAGGACGCTGACCACTAGTGACAGCACGCAAACGTTGACCGCATGACTGAAAAGATCCGTCTTGAAGCGGCGCATCTGCATCAGCAGCAAGTTCGCCTCCGGCGAGCGTGAAATGCTCGTCAAGAGATCGCCGACGATTTTCTTGGTGACTTCGCACCGGATCGGAGCGCCGCCGCGAGTTCCGTCGAAAATGCTTTTCGCGGCCACGAGCGCCTCCTCGTGAATCCGTTGGGCTGCGTCGAGCTCGATGACCAGCGGTCGAAACGCGATCTCCGCGGCGGAAGGAGCTCGCGCTTTCACTTCCTTTTTAGTTGCAGCGATTTTTGCGGTCGCCCTCGACGGCACGGCGGATGTCTGAGCGACCGCCAGCGCGCTCTCCACGTCCAACCCTCGCGTGATATCGATGACGACTTCACGGATACCGTTCCTTTTCAGCAGTTCGATGTCTTCGGCGCTCTTGATGAGCTTGCGGTGAAAAAAGAAAGGCGTCTCCAACCATGACCGGTCGAGGCTCATGACGTACATGCCCGGTGTAACCAAGCCTATGGGAATCCGTTTTTGCGCGTCGACGTCTTCTGGAATCATGGTTTTTATACTCTGGCGAGATCCTTATAGACGTTTTGTAAGTGCATCGTGCTGGACCGGTTTGTGAGCATTCTGGGAATTTTTAGCATTCTTTGGCGCGGCTGTTTTCGCTCTTGGATCGATTGTCCGCGCTGTCCCGCGTTTAGATCCATCGGCAGAAACCGCGTAAGGTTAAGAATTCTGAAGCGCCGGCATCTCGAGCGCGTTAGATCGGCGCACAACATATCGCTAAGCGCGACGGTAAAGAAATTCCTGCTCTTGCTGCTTTTGTGGGTGGCTTTGGCGAGCGGCTCAGATGTGGCGAGAATATCGGGGTGCCCGAACACTCAATCCAGCTGCGCCCACTCGCTGAACTCTTCGAGACCCAGCTGTTTGAATGTGTCCATGAAGGGTCATGCGGTTTTTTCGTGTCTGCCAGTGTCGCGGAAATAAGTCAGACGAATTTGCCATAACGTCATTCACCGGATGAAACCGGAGTGGTCGAGTGATGGAATGATGGAC
>VBKX01000232.1:0-1244 GCA_005879435.1 Deltaproteobacteria bacterium | reverse complement strand
TCACTCCACCACTCCATTACTCCAGTTCCCCAACCTTCACATCCGGAACGCTTCCTTTACGAACAAACTTTCCAATGGAATCTCTCGCTGCACGAGTCCCTGCTCGATCTGATAGCGGTTTAAAGCTTGAATCGACTTCTTATCCGCGTTGGTGAGCACGCAAGCGTAAGGATCGTAACCAAGAACATCCCGCTCCTTGGCGTAGCCCACCGCGTCGCCGTTCTTGAAATATTTCGGCGCGAGCCGGTTCGCCTCGCGGAAAGCCTCGATCAGCTTTGCCGCGAGATCGGGATATTTTTCCACGGTCTCTTCTTTGATCGTCATGATGTGGATGATCGGATAGATCTGCGTCCGCTTCACATAGCGGATGATTTCGTCGGTGTCCTCGAACAGCGGCTTCACGCCGGGCACTTGACCCATGACTCCAGGCAGCACGCCACCGCCGAATAAACCGGGGTAACCGGAATCGCCGGCGACGAGCGCGGCGCCGAGCGTGCCGTCGGCGACGAGTTTGGCGAGATGCGGCTTCTCTTGTCCGAACGGCGGCGGCGGATCGAGTCGCTCGACTTTCACCGGCAGTTCATTGCCGATAAAAACTTCTTTGCCGGACACGAACCAGCCGACGTCCGTCGTTTTGATGCCGTGTTCATCCAACAGATACCCGCGCGCCCAAGACACCGCCGTCGCACCGTAGCGGAACGCACCGATCTGCTTGCCTTTGAGCTCGCTCGGATGTGTGAGCTTGCCTTCGCAATAAAAAATATTTCTCTGGCGCGGCCCGCGCTGGAAGAATACCGGCAAAGCTAAGAAGCGTTTGCCTTTTTCCTTAGCGCGCATCAATGTCGCCGTCGACATTTCGGCGAGATCGAACTCGCCCTGCACGAAGAGGTAATGAATCTCGCCCGCAGAATATTTGTCGCCGACATATTCGAGATCGTAGCCATCGATCGGAATCAGCCCGTCGATCAGCGCGCGGTTGCGCGGGTTGGGATTGGTGCTGAAAGTAATTTTGGGGTTGTCTACCATCGTGAAGCTCCTGCGTTAATGCCTCTTTTTATCGGGAATTCCTCTCGCCAAGGCGCAAAGGCGCCAAGGTTATGGGGAATGGACAAAAACTCTTATAAATGATTTTCACCCTCAATCTCCGAACTTTGCGCCCTTGGCGTCCCTTCGACCAAGCTCAGGACATGCTTTGCGGGAGATACTCCGAGTTTCGGTTGCGGCTCTGCCGCGCTGGGTCCTTC
>VBKX01000231.1 GCA_005879435.1 Deltaproteobacteria bacterium | reverse complement strand
CCGTTTCCGTGGGCGCCACGCCGGGAATTTTCAGTGCGCGCAGTCACTTGAATAAATATGGCAAAGACGATCGCAACGACTACCGCCCCTACGCGAAGAATCTTGGCTGCCCGCTCCTCGCAATCGTCGGCAGCGCCGAGCCCAAGTTTTTTTATGAATACGCTCAGGAAATCGCCGATGGCGCGGGGTCCAAAGGTGTCTGCAAATTAGTAGAGGGCGCCAATCATTTCTACAACCGGCACACGCCCGAGATGGTCGAATTAATTTATCAGTGGCTGACGCAGTTCAAGGATTGACCTTCTACACATCATGTTTCGAACTCTCACCACAGGACCCACCGTCATCTTATTCATGGTCGCCCTATGCGCCTGCCTCAAGGACAATGAGTCCTCGGCCGCTCAGGCATTGTCAAAAATTGTCGTCGGCTACGCGACCATCAGCAACTCGTCGCTTGCCCTCTGGCTCGCGCAAGATGAAAAAATCTTCGCGAAAAACGGCATCGACGCCGATCTGGTTTTCATGCCCGGCTCGCCGACCTTGATCGCGGCGATTAACTCCGGCGCGCTCGCCGTCGGCTTCACCGGCGGCACTGCCATCTTGGCTGCCGCCGCCGGGGGCGCCGACTTCAAAGTCCTCGCGGCCTCCCACGTGCGTTCCAATCATGATTTAGTCGTCAAGCCGGATATCAAGAGAGCTGAATATCTGCGCGGCAAGCGGATCGGCGTGACCAGCATCGGCGGCACCGGCTGGATGGCGGCCATGCTCGTGTTCGAGCAATTAGGTTTGAACCAGGATAAAGACAAACTGATTATCTCCGCCTTCGGTGAATGGTATTTTGGGAGAGCTCGAACGGGTGCCGATGATGGGCAACGCGGTCGTGGTGAAACAGAATTTTCTTCAGAGCCAGCGAGATTTTCTGCGCAATTTCCTGAGAGCGATCGGTGAGGCGCAGGTTTTCGTGCTGAGCCCGATCAAACGGCAGTCCGTGCTGAAAGTGTTGACCAAGCGCTTGAGCATCACGGATCCCGCGGTGGCCGAGGATGCACTCCAAGATTTGCTTAAACGGCTGGACAAGAAACCGATCCCGTCGATCCAAGCGCTGCGCAATATACAACGCTTCTTACAAACGCAGAATCCGAAAGTCGGTCAGGTCAAGCTCGAAGAACTCATTGACGATTCCATCGTGCGTGAGTTAGACAAGAGCGGCTACTTCGAGCGGATCAACGCCGAGTACGGCGTGAAATGACTATTCCCTCTGGAGCAGATAAATGAATAGGCTTTTGGCGTTAATCATTTTCGTTTTAGTCGTTCCGATCGTCGGCGTTTCCTCCTCAGTGGCTGCGGCGACCAAACTCGTCGTGGGTTACGCTGCCATAAACGCACGCGTCTCGCCGCTGTGGATTGCCGATGAGCAAGGCTACTTAAAAAAGTACGACCTGCAAGTCGAGCAGGTTTATTTGCGCGGCGCGCCGACCCTCGTCGCGGGACTTGCCTCCGGCGATATCCAGCTCGGCCGCAGCGGTGGCAGTGCGACCCTGGCGGCCATCGCCGCCGGTCACGATTTCAAAATCGTCGCGACCTTTTCCAGCCGCAACACCTACGATTTCATCGCGCGGCCCAACATCAAACGCGCGGAAGAGCTGCGCGGCAAAAAAATCACGGTGACCAGTATCGGCGGCACGACGTGGATGGGTGTGCTGCTCTGGCTCGAACACTTCGGCCTCGAACCGCAGCGCGATAATATCCTGCTGCAAGTTATCGGCGATCAAAACGTCCAGGCCCAGTCGGTCGAGACCGGCATCGCCGACGCCGCGGCCCTCGATGGCGTCTGGAGCAAAAGATTGAAACAAAAGGGCTTCACTGTTCTCGGCGAGTATTCGGATCTCAACCAACGCATCGTCGGTCAGGCGATGATCGTGCCGCATACGTTTCTGACCCAGCGGCCGGACATCGTCGAAAATTACC
>VBKX01000235.1 GCA_005879435.1 Deltaproteobacteria bacterium | reverse complement strand
GACGCGCGGACGCCCTTCGGAAAGCGTCGACAGCCTTGTCGGTGAAGTCGCCGTGCCTCTTGAAGATATCTCGGTGAACAGCGTCGGTAAAGCAGAGATGCGCGGCACATCATGGAACACGCGCAACGTCGGCGATAAGCCTCTTGCCCGCGGCCAGCGCTGCAGGGTCGAGCGCGTGGAAGGTTTGACGATTTTCGTGCGCCCCGAAACAAACTGAAACGGAGACAAGCATGGGCGGATTTATCGTTGTCATCGTGTTGGCGTTTCTCGTCATCATCATCGTCGCCAAGACCGCCGTCGTAGTGCCACAGCAGAGCGCCTTCGTCGTCGAGCGTTTAGGTAAGTATAGCGGCACTCTGGGCGCCGGTATTCATATCCTCTTCCCTTTTCTTGACGTGATTCGTTACAAGCATTCGCTAAAGGAACAGGCTATCGACATCCCGCCACAGGTTTGCATCACCCGCGATAATGTCCAGGTCTCGGTCGACGGCGTACTCTACCAAAAAGTTTTGAATCCTGAGCGGGCGTCCTATGGCATCGGAGATTACATCTTCGGCATCACGCAGCTCGCGCAAACCACCTTACGCAGCGAGCTTGGCAAGATCGAGCTCGACCGTACTTTTGAGGAACGCACCAACATCAATACTCAGGTAGTCAGCGAATTGGACAAGGCGTCGGAACCCTGGGGCATCAAAGTCATGCGCTATGAAATCAAAAACATCACACCGCCACAGGACATCCTCGCCGCCATGGAAAAGCAGATGCGCGCCGAGCGCGAGAAGCGGGCCTTGATCCTGACGTCCGAAGGCCAACGGGACGCTGCGATCAACAGCGCCGAAGGTGAAAAGCAGCAAGCGATCAAAGCCTCGGAAGGGAAAAAGCAACAGCAAATCAACGAAGCCGAAGGTCAAGCCGCGGCGATCCTCGCCATCGCCGATGCGACGGCGAGCGGGATCAGGAAAGTCGCCGACGCAATCCAGCAACCGGGCGGCTTCGAAGCGGTCCAATTGCGCGTCGCAGAGAACTATCTTATCGAGTTCGGCAAGCTCGCCCAGACCGGCAACACGTTAATATTGCCGGCGACGTTGAGCGACGTCGGCTCGATGATTTCCCTGGCGATGAACGTAATCAAGCAGCAAGGGAACGACTCGGACGGGGCGCGTAAAGCATAAAACAAATTTTTCGCTGACTCCTTGTTACTCTTCTAGCCTCGCCATAACCCTGCGTAACTCGCAACCAGCCTACGCGCGTTGCGGCGCGATCCGATAATCCCGCACATGTGGAAAACGCACGAGCAGAACTCCGACGATCAAAAGAATGACGAGGGCTCCGGTCGAAGCGGCGAATTCCGCGCCGAACGCAGCCGCGAGGGCGCCGAGCTGGAACTGGCCCAACTGCGGGCCGCTGTTGGTGAAGATGCTGTTGATCGAAGACATGCGGCCACGCAGTTCGTCCGGTGTGCTCAATTGATTGATCGTGGCGCGCAGGATCGCGCTGATCGTGTCGCCGATGCCGGCGCCGACGAGAAGAAAGATCGACAGCCAAAAGAAATGTGACTGAGCGAAGAGCAGTAGGCACACTCCATAGGTCGTCACGCCGAAAAGTATCCACCGTCCGGCTTGTCGAACCGGTCCCCACATATTGAAGCCGAAGGCGCCAATCAATGCACCGGCGGCGCTGGCCGCGTAGAGTATCCCTAATCCCTCCGGTCCGACGGCAAGAATATCGCGCGCATAAATCGGAAAGAGCGAGCGCACCGCGCCGAAAAGGTTCGCCCCAAAGTCCATCATCAGGAACGGAAAGATGACGGCATGACCCCAGACGAAGCGAAAGCCCGCGCGCAGCGAATCAAGCGTGATCGTGCGCCAGCCGCCGCGCTCTGGCAACTGAGCGCGAATGAGCGCCAGCGATACCAGCATCACGAGCCAGGAGATCGCATCGACCGCGTAGCAAACGCTCGGACCGGCAATCGTGGCGATCTGCCGCTGCGTGCTGAAGATCGCCAGGGCGCGCGACAAATCTTCCGCGGGCACGAGGTTGGTGACGATTGCTTGACGCGACGGCACCTCTAAGGAGCTGAATAACGCCAGGAACACCGTGACGCCGTAAAGTTTCAGTGGCGTCACGTGGCCGCCCAGCGTCATCAGCGCGAGCGATCCGGAGACAAAAAATAAACTCCCCTGCGTCACCATCATCAGCTTGCGCCGGTTCATCGCGTCGGCGAGCAACCCGCCGAATAAGAGAATGAACATCTGCGGCACCGCGCGCACCAGGCCGATCATGCCGATCTGCAGCGGCGAATTCGTGAGCTCGTAGATCTGCCACGCCATCGCCACTTGAGTGAATTGGCTGCCGACGCTGGAAAGCAGCAGTCCCGTCCAAAAAAGACGAAAATCCCGATGGCGCAGCGGCGACAAAAGCTTACCCCGATGTAAATCTTGAGAAGTCATGACAAATCTTCACTTACGGAACCCATCATCATCCGTCTCTTCAACGATTGAAACGGCTGGAACGTTTTGAACGATTGGAACGAAATCTTCTATTTCTGACACACCGGACAATAAAACGCGCTGCGGTTGCCGATGGCGACGCGCTTGATCGAGCTCGGACAAATCCGGCAGCGCTCACCGTCGCGGTCATAGACTCTAAGATGTTTTTGAAACTCGCCCGCTTTATCGTCGGCATCGCGATAGTCTGAAAACGACGTGCCGCACCAGCGAATCGCGTCACGCATCAACTTGGGTATCGCTGCCGCGATCGTCTGCGCCTGCTTGCGCGTCAGGCGATGCGCGCGCGTGGTCGGTTTAATGCCGGCCAAAGCGAGGATCTCGTTCGCGTAAATATTGCCCAGCCCTGCGATAATTTGCTGATCGAGCAGCAGATCGCGAATGCGCCGCTCCGAAGCGCGCGTAAAGCCGAACAGAAAAGCTCCCGTGAGGCGCTGATCGAACGGATCTATGCCGACATGACGCAACTGCGGCAATTGCGGCAGCTCTTCGCGCCGCGCTACCAAGGATAAACCGAAGCGGCGCGGGTCGTGGTAACGCAGCTCCGTGCCGTCGTCAAAATCGACGACGATATGATCATGTTTGCGTGGCGGGGTGTGCGGCGCGACGCAAATCAGCTTTCCCGACATGCCGAGATGAAACAACCAGACTGCGCCGCCGGACAAGTTCAGGAGAATATATTTTGCCAGGCGGCTGATCCCTTCGATCCGCTGGCCGGCCAAGGCGGCGAGCGCGCGCTCATCCACGGGCACGCGCAGACGCGGCTCGAAAACCTGGACGCGCCGGATCGTCCGGCCTAATAGATGCGGCAGTAAGCTGCGGCAAACCGTCTCGACTTCGGGTAATTCCGGCATGGGCGTTAATGATCAGCAGCCAGAGCGGATTGGCTATGCGCGGCGCGGGCGAGTTTGATGAATTCGTCGATGCTGAGCGTTTCGCCTCGCCGTCGGGGATCGATGCCTTGCGATTGCAGCAGAGTTTCGATTTCGCTTCCGTCACTCTTCAACCAGGCGGTCAGCGCATTGCCGAGAGTCTTGCGCCGCTGGCCGAACGCCGCGCGCACCAGTCCGCGCAAGATAGGTATCTCTGACGCGGTCACCAGCGGCTCGGGAAAGAGTTCGATCTTCAGCACCGTCGAACGCACCTTGGGGCGCGGGAAAAACGCTTCCGGCGACACCGATACTCGATCGATAATCCGGCCGTGAATCTGACACCACACCGAGAGTGTCCCGAAAGTTTTTGTCCCCGGCTGCGCCGCGATCCGGTCGGCGACTTCTTTTTGCACCATCAAGACCAGCGAAGAGAAGTGCTCGCGTAAAGCGAAAATACGAAACAGCACCGGCGTCGAGATGCTGTACGGCAGATTGCCAACGAGTTTGAGTTTTTTATCCGGCAGCATGTCCCCTAACGGCACCTCCAGGATATCGCCGTGAATCAACCGCAGCTTCGGATCAGCGGCGAACACGCTCGCGCCCAAGCGCTCGACGAGAGCCGCGTCGACTTCCACTGCCCAGACGCGGGCCGCGCGCTCGAGCAAACGGCGAGTGAGAAATCCGAGTCCAGGGCCGATCTCGACGACCTCGTCGGCCGGCGAGAGATCGAGCAGGCGGATAATCGAATCGATCACGCGCTCGTGAATCAAGAAATTTTGTCCGCGGCTTTTTCGCGGCCTGAAATTCGTTTCGCGCAGCGCCGCGCGAACTTCCTCGTAAAGGGTCACAACGATCCCTTGAGCTCTTGAACCTTGAACATTTGAACTATTTTTTTAGAGCGTCAGATCGGCGTCGGCATTGAGGCGATAGTCATCGCGACGGCCGCGCTTGAGCCAGTGATAGCCGGTCAAAGCGATCATCGCGCCGTTGTCCGTGCAGAACTTAGGCGCTGGAGAAAAGACCTGCACCCCTTCATCATCCGCCCTTTCCGTCATGCTTGCGCGCAGCCGGCTGTTCGCCGCCACGCCACCGGAAAGAACGATCCGCTTAACGTCGCTAGCCACCGCCGCCTTGATCGTCGGATTCACCAACATATCCACCACCGCCTCCTGAAAGCTCGCGGCGATATCGGCCTGACTCGTTTTGCCCTCCTCTGCGCCTTGAGCTTTGAGGTAATGCCACACGGCGGTCTTGATGCCGCTGAAACTAAACTCGTACGCGCTTTTTTTCAATCTGGCGCGGGGGAAACGAATAGCTTTGGGATCGCCGGCTTTCGCGAGGTTGTCGATGATCCGTCCCCCGGGATATCCAAGCGCCATCATCTTGGCAACTTTGTCGAAGGCTTCGCCGGCGGCGTCGTCGCGCGTGCCGCCGAGATGGACGTAGTGGCCAACTCCTTTCACGCAATACAACAGCGTATGGCCGCCTGACGCGAGCAGCGCGATATACGGAAACGGCACGTCGTGCTCGAGATGGATCGCCAGAAGATGCGCTTCGAGATGATTGACACCGACGTAAGGAATCCCCGAGCGAAACGACATGCCCTTGACCAGTGAAAGGCCGACAAGCAAGGAGCCGACCAGCCCGGGACCGTAGGTAACCGCGATGCCGTCTAAATCTCGCAACCTTACGCCGGCCTTCTGTAAAGCACTGTCGACGATCGGCAAGACATTTCTAATGTGTTGCCGCGAGGCCAGTTCCGGAACCACACCGCCGTAGGGCCCATGCACTTGGTCCTGCGACGATACGACGTTTGCGAGTATCGTCCGTCCGTCTTGTAGAACTGCGGCGGCGGTGTCATCGCAGGAGGTTTCAACACCGAGAACTAACATGAAAGACGATTACTTGTTAACGGGTTGGGTTTCGGCTTGCAAACGGGTAAGCGCATCGGCGGCCGTGTGGTTGCCGGAGTTTAAGCGTAACGCTTGCAAGTAACTCGATTCCGCCTTCTGCCCTTGTCCCAGCGCCCGATAGTTCTCCCCGCGCAGCGCATGGACCTCGGCTAACCAAAATGGCTCGCCACTGAGGCGCGACTCGGCGACATCGAGAAAATTGAGCGATTGTTGGTAACGCCCCAAACGATATTGCGCCTTAGCCAAATAAAAGTAGCCATAGGCATTCGAAGAATCGATAACGATGGTTTTTTCCAACCGCGTCAGCGCCTTGCCGAGCTCTCCGGCATCGAGAAGTTTGCTACCCTCATCGGTCAAGCGTAGCGAAGCGGCGCGCTGGGGCGAGATTCCCGGAGTGATCTTGGCGAGAAGCGAGCTATCGTCTGGAAGTGGTGGTGGTGGTGCTGGCGCGGGAGCTACGGTGGATTCGGGGGTGGCACGGTTTTCATTGA
>VBKX01000230.1 GCA_005879435.1 Deltaproteobacteria bacterium | reverse complement strand
TGTTTTTGTTCGTGACGACAGCGCGAGGCGCGGAAGTGGAGGTGTTGAAGCCGAAGGGCAATCTCGAGATCAAGCTGGGTCATCCCTCATCGATTTCACTCTATGACATGCCGGCCATATTGACCCGTGAACGGTTGAATCGAAACGGCTGGAACGTGTCCAGTGTCGAGTTTACCCGCACCGATCTCAACGTCCAGGCCTTGGCGCAAGGAACGATTCAGTTCGCCAACTCGCAGGTCATGGATCCGGTGCGCGCAACTCAATAGGGCGCCAAGCTCGCTTTCATTATGGAGAACAACGGCGGCGAGTTCTTGATGATTGCCAAAAACGACATCAAAGATTGTAAGGAAACCGACGGCAAGAGATTCGCCATCCATGGAGAAGCGGCGACCACCTCGCTCGCGGTCAAACTATGGCTGCTCAACGATTGTAAGGTTAAGCCAAATATATGGTGATCCCGGGCGGAGAAAACCGCATCGTTGCGCTGCAGAATAATCAGATCGACGCCACCCTGGTCCAGCTTGGCGACTGGCTGAATCTCGATGCCAGGGCGCCGGGCCGCTACCACATCATTAGAACCGGCAACCTTTTCAATATCAGCGGCGCCAGTTTTTGGGCGAATGTGGATTGGCTGCGCAAAAACGAAGAGGTTGCAACTGCCTATATCGCTGAATTACTGAAAAGCTTCCGCATGGTTCATGCGAATCCTAAAATACTGGAACCTCTTGTGGCGAAGCATCTGCCCGATATGCCGAAAGACATCATCGCTCCTGCGATCAAGGGTTATATCGAGATTGTCCGCGCATGGCCGCAAAACGGCGGAGACACCTCGATCCTCGACGATACGGTCAAGTTTTTTACCGACAATGGCGAGCTAAAGACAGCAGTGAACACCAAGGAGCTCGTCGATCCGAAAATTCTCGCCGGCGCGCTGAGCAAAGTCGGCAAAATCGCCGGCGCTCGGTAGCGAAATGGTATCATCGCATTTTGGCGTCCTGAAATGTCGGGCGACCGCCCAGTCCACCCGAGGTTTAACGGCTCTTGAAAAGTCGAGGTTCGTAGCCCGATGAAGAAACGCATCGTCGTGGATTGGAGCCTCAGGCTCGCAGTTTTTATCGCGGCGGTTGGGCTGTGGGAGCTTTTTGTCAGTACCTCGCAGAACTTTCTTTTGCCCCGATTCACCGACGTGGCAAGGGGTTTCTTTCATCTATTGTTTTCCGAAGCGAGGTTTTGGGAAGCTCTTTATATCAGTAATCAGGCGCTCATTTTGGGTTTCGCCATCTCAGTCGTCATAGGAATCCCGTTGGGATTGCTCGCCGGACGATTTCGCTGGATGGATCGCCTTCTCAACCCCTATGTCGGCGTGCTGTTGACCATGCCGGTGGCGCCGCTGATCCCGATCGTGATCATCGCGTTGGGATTGGGAATCGCTGCGCGAGTGTTCATCGTCGTTCTGTTTGCTTTCGTGTTTATCACCGTCAATACGCGGGCCGGCGTGCGCGGCGTGGAAGCCTCGCTCATCGAAATGGCCAAGTCCTTCGGCGCCAGCGAGGGCCA